>URQY01000012.1 GCA_900550165.1 uncultured Eubacteriales bacterium | reverse complement strand
TCGTCAATGAGGCTGCCTTTGCCACATACGGAGCTGATAAGCTGCGGGCCAAGCAGGGACGCTGGCGTGTGCCGGAAAAGACATTGTTTCTGCTGGCCATCATAGGCGGCAGTGTGGGGGCGCTGCTGGGGATGTGGTGCTTTCATCACAAGACCCGGCACTGGTACTTCCGCTATGGCATCCCGGCTATTCTGGTGGTGCAGCTGGCGCTGGCGGGATGGCTGTGGCTGCGCTGAACGAGCATCCGAAGAACCATAAAAGATCCGCACTGTGAAGTGTCACAGTGCGGATCTTTCTATGTTATCTTGAGGGTTTTCGGTAAAATATTGGTGATTTTGGCTTACTCCGCCTGATAGACCACCTTGCCGTCCACGATGGTGCAGTAGGCCTCGGCCCCGATGGTGGTCAGGGGGTCTGCCGTCCACAGCACCAGATCAGCGTCCTTGCCGGGCTCCAGACTGCCCACACGACTGTCGATGCCCAAGCTGCGGGCGGGGTTAATGGTGATGGCCCGCCACGCCTCTTCCATGGGGAGGCCTGCATTGGCAGCGAGACCGGCGCACATAGGCAGCTTCTCCAGCGGGATCACCGGGGCGTCGGTGATGATGCTGACGGTGAGTCCTGCGTGGTACAGGGTACCGGGGGTGGTGAAGCTCTTGTGGCGCAGCTCGGCCTTGCTTTTGCTGCCCAGCGTGGGGCCTACGAACACCGGCAGGCCCTCCTTGGCCAGCTCGTCGGAGATAAGCTCGCCGTCGGTACAGTGGTCCAGCGTGGCCTTGACGCCGAACTCCTTGGCGATACGGACGGCGGTGAGGATGTCGTCGGCCCGGTGGGCGTGGCACTTCAGGGGGATCTCGCCGTTGATGACCGGCAGCATGGCCTCCAGCTTCATGTCGAAGGGGGGGTTCTTCCCGGCCAGCTTGTCATCCCGGTAACGCCGGGTCTTGAACAGCAGCTCCCGCAGCAGCGCCGCCACCGCCATCCGGGTCATGGGGCTCTTCTTCAGGCCCTGTCCGTAGCAGCCCTTGGGGTTTTCGCCGAAGGCGCATTTCATGGCGGCAGGCTCCTTCAGCAGCATATTGTCTACCCGTTTACCGGCAAGCTTCAGCACCGTGAAGGTGCCGCCCACCACGTTGGCGCTGCCGGGGCCGGTGCAGGCGGTGGTGACACCGCCCCGCAGGGCGTTGGGGAAGGCACCGTCCTGAGGATTGATGGAGTCGATGGCCCGCAGCTGCGGCGTCAGGGGGTCCACGATCTCATTGTAGTCCATGCCCTCCCAGCGCAGACACTCATTGTCCAGACCGATGTGACAGTGGGCCTCCACGCAGCCGGGGGTCAGCAGACGGCCGCCTGCGTCGATGACGGTGCAGCCCTCCGGGGCGTCGATGTGGGGGGCGACGGCGGTGATGCGGCCATCCTCCGCCAGCAGGCAGCCGTTGGGCAGCTCCGGCCCGACGATGGGCTTGATGTGGGCGTTCTGAATGAGGATCATGGCGATCCCTCCTGTTTTCATAGGCTCGGATGATATCCGGCGATTCTTAATATATATTAGGATACCACGTCGAGGCGGGAAAGTACAGGGGAAAATCCGCTCCGGCGGGCTTTGTGTATTTCCCAGAAAAACACGGCAGAAATTCAGCCAAACGCACAAATTTTTGCCGGAAATCTACTTGACGCTGGGACGGGTTTATGCTATAATCCTGAATTGCGTGGGTTTGGAGCCTGCGAATTTTGCCATGCAGGGCGATATTTCAACGAGGAGGCTCTCCATGCTGGAAGAATTGTCTTGCGAAAACCGGGTGGTTGGCCTGAAGCAGACACGCCGCCTGTTGGCTGCCGGTCATGCCGGACGGGTCTTTCTGGCAAAGGATGCCGACCCGGCACTGGTGGAGCCGCTGCTGGCGGCCTGCCGTGCAGTGGGAGTGCCTGCCGTGACGGAGTTTACCATGTCACAGCTGGGCCGGGCCGCCGGCATCGCCGTGGGGACCGCCGCAGCCGCCGTCCCCAGCCGTTAAAACGGTTTTTCCGGAATAAAATTTCTTATTCCGTGGAAAATAAAGGGAGTCATCCCAACAAATCTTTAGAAAGGAGTTCATTGCATGCCTACTTTTAATCAGCTGGTCAAGCAGGGCCGGAAACAGGCTACCTACAAGTCCAATTCCCCCGCTATGCAGAAGGGCCTGAATACGCTGAAGAACAAGGAGACCAACCTGTCCTCCCCTCAGAAGCGTGGCGTCTGCACCGCCGTGAGAACTGCGACCCCCAAGAAGCCTAACTCCGCACTGCGCAAGATCGCCCGTGTCCGTCTGACCAACGGCTATGAGGTCACCGCCTACATTCCCGGTGTTGGTCACTCTCTGCAGGAGCACTCTGTGGTCATGATCCGTGGCGGCCGTGTCAAGGACCTGCCCGGCGTCCGTTACCACATCATCCGTGGTACGCTGGATACCCAGGGCGTCAACGGTCGTATGCAGGGCCGTTCCAAGTACGGTGCCAAGCGGCCCAAGAGCAAGTAATTCCCGCATGAAATGAGCTTTGCCGAAAAGGTTTTTATATAACTACCTCTTTGGCAGGCCGAACAACAGCCGCCGGGCTGTTGAGTACCTATGAAATCATATTTTTATGAAGGAGGGAAGCATAGTGCCCAGAAGAGGTAATGTTCCCAAGAGAGAGATCTTGCCCGATCCTATGTACAACTCCGTGCTGGTGACGAAGCTCGTCAACAGCATCATGTTGGACGGTAAAAAGGGCGTTGCCCAGAAGGTTGTCTACGGTGCCTTTGATATCATCAAGGAAAAGACCGAGAAGGAGCCTCTGGAAGTGTTCACCCAGGCTATGGAGAATATCATGCCCAGCCTGGAAGTCAAGGCCCGCCGTGTCGGCGGCGCCACCTATCAGGTCCCCATGGAGGTGCGTCCTGCCCGTCGTCAGACCCTGGGTCTGCGCTGGCTGACCGCTTACTCCCGTGCTCGCAGCGAGCGCACCATGGCGGAGCGCCTGGCAAGCGAGATCATGGATGCTGCCAACAACACCGGCAGCGCTGTGAAGAAGCGTGAGGATACCCACAAGATGGCCGAATCCAACAAGGCATTCGCCCACTTCCGTTGGTAATCCCCGCAAAGAGAGAAAAAGGAGAACGGTATGCCGAGAAAGGTTACACTGGAAAATACAAGAAATATCGGCATCATGGCCCACATTGATGCAGGAAAGACCACCACGACCGAGCGTATTCTGTACTACACCGGCGTCAACTACAAGATCGGTGAAACGCACGAGGGTACGGCTACCATGGACTGGATGGAGCAGGAGCAGGAGCGTGGTATCACCATCACCTCCGCCGCTACCACCTGCTACTGGAAGGGTTCCAAGAACCAGTTTCCTCAGACCCGTATCAACATCATCGACACCCCCGGTCACGTGGACTTCACTGTGGAAGTGGAGCGTTCTCTGCGTGTGCTGGACGGCTCTGTCACCGTGATGTGTGCCAAGGGCGGTGTGGAGCCCCAGTCCGAGACGGTGTGGCGTCAGGCCGACCACTATCATGTTCCCCGGATGGTGTACGTCAATAAGATGGACATCACCGGCGCCGATTTCTATCACGTGCTGGACATGATCCATGATCGTCTGAAGTGCAACGCCGTACCCATCCAGCTGCCCATCGGGAAGGAGGATACCTTCAAGGGTATCATCGATCTGGTGGAGATGGATGCTGATATCTACTACGATCAGCTGGGCAAGGATATGCGTGTGGAGCCCATCCCTGAGGACATGGTGGACTTGGCCAACGAGTATCGTGAGAAGCTGCTGGATGCCGTTTCCATGTTCGATGATGAGATCATGGAGATGTATCTGGAGGGTCAGGAGATCCCCGCTTCCAAGATCCGTGCCGCCATCCGTAAGGCCACACTGGCTGTGGAAATGGTGCCTGTCACCTGCGGTTCTTCCTACCGCAACAAAGGCGTCCAGAAGCTGCTGGATGCCGTGGTGGACTATATGCCCGCCCCCACCGATATCGAGGCCATCAAGGGCGTCAACCCCAAGACCGAGGAGGAGGAGGATCGTCACGCTTCCGACGACGAGCCCTTCGCCGCTCTGGCCTTCAAGATCATGACCGACCCCTATGTGGGCCGTCTGAGCTTCTTCCGTGTGTACTCCGGTACGCTGAACACAGGTTCTGCGGTGCTCAATGCCACCAAGAACAAGCGTGAGCGTGTGGGTCGTCTGCTGCAGATGCACGCCAATCACCGTGAGGATCTGGAGACCGTCTATGCCGGCGACATCGCCGCCATGGTGGGCCTGAAGAACACCACCACGGGTGATACCCTGTGCGACGAGAAGAACCCCATCGTTCTGGAGTCCATGGAATTCCCCGAGCCTGTGATCCGCGTGGCCATCGAGCCCAAGACCAAGGCCGGTCAGGAGAAGATGGGCATCGCTCTGGCCAAGCTGGCCGAGGAGGATCCCACCTTCCGGGCCTACACCGACGAGGAGACGGGTCAGACCATCATCGCCGGTATGGGTGAGCTGCATCTGGAAATCATCGTTGACCGTCTGCTGCGTGAGTTCAAGGTAGAGGCCAATGTGGGCGCTCCTCAAGTGGCTTACAAGGAGACCGTCCGCAAGAAGGTCAACCACGAGACCAAGTACAAGCGCCAGAGCGGTGGCTCCGGCCAGTACGGTCACGTGAAGATCACGCTGGAGCCCAACGAGTCCGGCAAGGGCTACGAGTTTGTCAATGCCGTCGTGGGCGGCGCCATTCCCAAGGAGTATATCCCCGCCATCGACGCCGGTATTCAGGGCGCCATGCAGGCGGGCGTGCTGGCCGGCTATCCCGTGGTGGATGTGAAGGTCACGCTGTACGATGGTTCTTACCACGAGGTGGACTCCTCTGAAATGGCCTTTAAGATCGCCGGTTCCATGGCCTTTAAAGAGGCTATGCGTGAGGCGGATCCCGTCCTGCTGGAGCCCATCATGAAGGTGTGCGTTATCGTACCCGACGAGTATATGGGCGACGTCATCGGTGATCTGAATGCCCGCCGTGGCCAGATCCAGGGCTACGAGATGCGCTCCGGCGCCCAGCAGATCGATGCCTTTGTCCCCCTGTCCGAGATGTTCGGCTATGCTACCAACCTGCGCTCCCGCACCCAGGGCCGTGGTCAGTACACCATGGAACCCAGCCACTATGTGGAGCTGCCCAAGAGTCTGCAGGAGAAGCTGGTCAGCAAGCGCAGCGGCCATGAGGCGTAAATCCTAAATTTTAGGTTGCTTTTCTGCCGCAGATACTGTAAAATAGCAATGTCGAGCAAAACATTGCACTTTAAGAATTTGCAAAACTGTTAAGGAGGATCATTTCAAATGGCCAAGCAGAAATTTGAGAGAACTAAGCCCCATGTTAACATCGGCACCATCGGTCACATCGACCATGGTAAGACCACTCTGACCGCTGCCATCACCAAGTATCTGGCGATGCAGGGCGGTGCTGAGTACACCGACTACTCTTCCATCGATAAGGCTCCCGAGGAGCGTGAGCGTGGTATTACCATCAACACCGCCCACGTCGAGTATGAGACCGCTAAGCGTCACTATGCTCACGTTGACTGCCCGGGCCACGCCGACTATATCAAGAACATGATCACCGGTGCTGCCCAGATGGACGGCGCTATCCTGGTCATCGCTGCTTCCGACGGCCCCATGGCCCAGACTCGTGAGCATCTGCTGCTCGCCCGTCAGGTCAACGTGCCTTCCGTTCTCGTTTTCCTGAACAAGTGCGACCAGGTCGACGATGAGGAGCTGCTCGAGCTCGTCGAGATGGAAGTCCGCGAGATGCTCGACTTCTACAGCTTCCCCGGCGACGAGACCCCGATCATCCGCGGTTCCGCGCTGAACGCCCTGATCTCCGAGTCCAAGGACCTCGACGCTCCCGAGTACAAGTGCATGCACGAGCTCATGGACGCTGTCGATACCTGGATCCCCACGCCCGACCGTAAGGCCGACCAGCCGTTCCTGATGCCCGTTGAGGACGTCTTCACGATCTCCGGTCGTGGTACCGTCGCTACCGGCCGTGTTGAGCGTGGCCAGCTGAAGCTCGGCGAGGAAGTCGAGATCATCGGTCTGACCGACGAGCGCCGCAAGACCGTCGTCACCGGTATCGAAATGTTCCACAAGCTGCTCGACTACGCCGAGGCCGGTGATAACATCGGTACTCTGCTCCGCGGTGTTGCCAAGAACGAGATCGAGCGCGGTCAGGTTCTGTCCAAGCCCGGCTCCATCCACCCCCTCACCAAGTTCGTTGGTCAGGTTTACGTCCTGAACAAGGACGAGGGCGGCCGTCACACCCCGTTCTTCAACAACTATCGTCCTCAGTTCTACTTCCGTACCACCGACGTTACCGGCGTCATCACCCTGCCCGAGGGCACCGAGATGTGCATGCCTGGCGATAACGTCGACATGAAGGTCGAGCTGATCACCCCGATCGCTATCGAGAAGGGTCTCCGCTTCGCTATCCGTGAAGGCGGCCGTACCGTTGGTTCCGGCGTCGTCATCGAGACCGAGGCCTAATTGATCCGCTGAGGGTCATCCAAAGACTTCAAAAAGGCAGCAGGTCATGAGACCTGCTGCCTTTTTATTGTGGAAAGCGGTAAAAGCATGGGCGCAGCCAAAGGCTGCGCCCATGCTTATTCTATTCGTACATTGCCCAGACCCAGCGGTCAAAATCATCGGCGCGAAAGGCGGCGAGCTGCGCGGCGTAGTCTGCGCTGATGGCCGTGAAGCGCCGGAGACCGTTCTCTGTCCGCACGAGCGGGTCGATGCTGCGCTTTTTTGCGGCGACCCTGACGGCATAAACACCTTCGGGACGCTTCGGTGCGCTCCGCGTGCCGGTGATGCGGCGATAGTCCTGCCAGCGCGCGGAAATGGCCGGATCGGAGAGGAGGCGCCCGATGAAATGCGGCTCGTCAAGGTAGAGATCGTCCGCCGTCAGCACGCCGCGGCGCTGCGCCTCGCGCAGAAGGTCGGCCAGCGCCTGCATACTGAAGCGGTCGTCGTTGGAGACGAACCACTTTGACTGCCGCAGCGAAAGCTGCGTGAACGCATCGGCTGTTTCTGCGTGTTTGAAGCAGAGCTCATCCTCTCCGTCTTCATTTTTATCAACAAAAAGGTCGTCGAAGATACGCTTCAGTGCTTCTTGGGGACAGTGGAAGATGAGGTGCGCGTTGCCAAGTGTGTATTCGAGCCGGTCGGCGGAGAGTCGGGGTGAATCGTTATCGGCGATGGGGTAGCGGTGGTAATCGTCCACATCGTCAAGCGTCAGGCTGCTTTGGACGAGCAGCGCCATCAGCTCCGGCGACGAAGCGATCATCGCGCGGGTGCGGCTTTCGGTCGATTCCTGCCGGAGATGGTCGCCGTTTAGAAAGTCGACCGTATGGGCGAAGGCAGGCGTCGCAATGTCGTGGAGCAGTCCCGCGACGGACTGCTTTAAGTCGTGCGTGAAGTGCCAGACGATGGCTGCCGTGCCGAGCGAGTGCGTGTAGCGCGAGTACGGGGCAAGCGCATCGCGGTAGATGGGATAGGCCGTGTATTCACAGCCGCAGTGCATCCCGACGCGCGATAGACGCTGCATCGCGGGCGTATCGGCCATAGCAAGGATCACCGGCGGCAGGGAAGAAGCATAGATATCGGTATACATAATATTCTTTCCAAACCCTTTCCAAAAGAAAAGCGCCTTGCCGCGGCAAGGCGCTTTTATAAGAGTAATTAACCGATCTGACGGGTCTCGACGCTCTCCTCGCACTCGACGCAGTCAATCTTCGCGCCGATACCGCGCAGCTTGCCGATAACATCCTCGTAGCCGCGCTCAATGTAGTGGACATTGGAGACCTCGCTCACGCCGTTTGCCGCCAGTGCCGCAATGAGCATCGCCGCGCCCGCGCGGAGATCGTAGGCCTGCACACTTGCCGCGTTCAGATGGTCCACGCCTTCGATGACGGCAGAGCGGCCCTCGACGCGGATCTGCGCGCCCATGCGCGTCAGCTCGCCGACGTAGCGGTAGCGGTTGTCCCACACGCCCTCGGTGACCATGCTGGTCCCCTCGGCAAGGCAGAGCGCTACGGTGATCTGCGGCTGCATATCCGTCGGGAAGCCGGGGTAGGGAAGGGTCTTGACGTTGGTGCGGCGCAGCTTGCCCGCGCGACGCACGAGCAGCGTGTCGTCCTGCTCCTCGACCTGTACGCCCATCTCCTGGAGCTTGGCGGTGATGCAGTCCATGTGCTTGGGGATGATGCCGCGCACAAGGACCTGCCCGCCGCAGGCGGCGACAGCGGCCATGTAGGTGCCCGCCTCGATCTGGTCGGGAATGATGGTATAGGTGCCGCCGTGGAGCTTGTCCACGCCGAAAATGCGAATGGTGTCGGTGCCGGCGCCCTTGATATCGGCGCCCATGGAGTTCAAAAAGTTGGCAAGGTCGACAATGTGCGGCTCCTTGGCGGCGTTTTCGATGACAGTTGTGCCCTCGGCAAGCGCCGCAGCCATCATGATGTTCATTGTCGCGCCGACGGAAACCACGTCGAGATAGACGTTCGCGCCCTTCATGCGGCCGCCGTCGGCCTTGGCGCAGATGAAGTCGCCCTCGCGCACCTCGGCGCCCATGGCGACGAAGCCCTTGACGTGCTGGTCGATGGGGCGCACGCCGCCGAAGTTGCAGCCGCCGGGCATCGAGACCTCGGCTTCACCAAAGCGGCCGAGCAGCGCGCCGATGAGGTAGTAGGAGGCGCGAATTCTGTGCGCGAGCTCCTGCGAGACCTGGGTGGTGGTGATGCGGCGGCAGTCGATCTCGACGTCGCTGCGGTTGAGAAAGCGGATCTTCGCGCCGAGCTGCTCCAGGATCTTGAGCAGCGCCGTCACGTCAGAGATCTGGGGAATATTTTCAATGCGGCAGACACCGTCGACCAGAAGGGCGGCGGGAATGATGGCGACGGCGGCGTTCTTCGCGCCGCTGATGCGCACTTCACCAAAGAGCGGCTGGCCGCCCTGCACGATATATTTCGTCATAAAAACTCCTTATGAAGAGAGACAGTAGGCTTTCTTTTATCGGCAAAAAACAACAGGGGCAGCGCCGCCTGTTCATGGTATTCACATAATACATCAACAGTATACCAAAAAAAACGGAAAAAGCAATGCTGTGGGGGGAGAAATTCCCAAAACGGGGAAAACAATTTTATTCGCGCGTGACTTCACCGGTCTTGCAGTTGACATAATAATTGTTCACGTCCGTCGTGATGCGCCACACGGGAATGAGACGGAGCGGCGCGGAGGCGGAGGATTGCAGAAGGTACCCGCTGTCGAGCGCGGAGACCTCCGTGCACACGACGCCGGAGACGCCGCAATAGTCAAGAAAGCGCACGAGCGCGCTGATGGCGTCGAGCCCATCGGTGCGGCGGCCCTCGTCGAGATCGGAGAGGAAGGTGCCGGAGACGCCCGTCAGCGTCGAATCCGAGAAGGTGAGCGTGAGAGCAGCGTTGTAGATGGGACCGTTCTTGCTGCGGCGCATACCGGTAACGCTGCCGCTGCCGCCGTTGAGAGAGGAAGAGACCTCCTCATAGCCGAACGAGCGGAACAGTTCGCGGCTGAACTGCGCTGCGTCGTCCAACGGACGGGAGAGCACGGCGTCGACCGTGCCGCCCGAGCGGAGCGAGCAGGAGCCGAGACTGCTGCTGTAGCGGCTGATGCCGCCGCCGGAGTCAAACGCGGAAACATCGTCGCCGAGGAGCGACTTGGCAAAGGCCATTTCGCGGGTGCTGCTGCGCTCCGGCGAGAGGGCGTAGACATCGCTGTTTTCGGGGAGCAGCGCGCGGTCGAAGGAGACGCCGCTGCGCTCGAAGAGCTCGCATAGCTGCTCGACGGTGCGCTCGTAGGCCTGCGTCTGCTCGGCGCGGCGGCTGAGCAGCAGAAAGAGCAAAAACGCGTTGACCAGCAGCAGGATCACGATGACGATGGTTTTCAGGCGGGAGGCTTTCATGCGCGGCGGCTCCTTTCGTAAGATTTTTGCATCAGCCGGCAAACCAGGCGGCGCTCACTGTGTCCGCGCCGCGGTCCTCATAGCAGATATGCAGCTCGGCATTCTGGTATTTGCTGCCCGCAATGGCGGCGGCCTGGCGGATGGGGAGCAGCAGCGAGGGAGAATCGCTCACCGTATAGCTGCGGCAGCGGAGCTGGAAGCTCGTGATGGTCTGCCCCTCGATGGTCACATAGGCGGCATGGGTGCCGTCGGAAAAGTGAAGGGGCGTGCCGTTCACGGCATAGTCGAAGGCCACGGTGCAGCTCTTGCTGCTGCCCTCGTAGCCGCTGAAATAAAGTTCTGCGTCGCCGATCAGGTCACGCAGCAGCGTGAAAACGAGCTTCTGCGCAGCGTCGATGGATTCGGACATGGTGGGCTTGCCGGGAGTGACGGAGTTGACATAATAAAGAGAGCCAATCTCCGCGCTGTCGCCCTGATAGGTGACGGTGCCGTCGGGCGGGAGGCGCAGCGTGCCGTAGACCTCGCGGATGACGATGGTGCCGGAGGAATCGGTGTAGCTGTTCTCCGTATGGGGGTTGAATTCGGCAAGGCGCAGAAAGCTTTCCTTGTCGGTGAGAGCGCTTGTGACAGAGAGCGTGTTTCGCTGCACAGGCTCGCTGAAGATGACCGTATAGGGCGAGAGCTGGGAGAAATCGCCGGAGAGGGCAAAGGCAAAATCCGTGCCGTTGCCGTCGAGCGCGGCAAGCGCCTGATTCAGCGCGTAGGCGTCGCCGGCTGTGCGGCAGACGAAATAGCCGCGCTCGCTGTCCTGCAGATAGAGCGTGGTACCGCTCTCGCCGGGCGTGAGCAGAAGGCGGCGGACGTGCAGAAGCTCGGACTCCGGCGCGGTGACGCCGAGCATTTTACTGAGAAGTTCAAGCGGCGTTTCCGCCTCCAGCTCAAGGTAGATGCTGCTGCCCTGCAGGGCGGCGAGCAGGTCCGATTCCTTGCAGGCCTCGAGCGCACCGGCCGAGCCGATGGCCTCGCTGAAAAAGGTGCCGGCCTGTTCAAAGCTCGCGTCCGCCGTGGTGACGGCATCAAGCCCGAAGCGGGCATATTCGTTGGTGAAGACCAGGCGCACGGGGAGCGCGAGATCGCTTGCGTCGGCGGCGACGGCCTCGGAAAGCGCCGCGTCGGACGAGAGCCAGTCCTGCGCAAGCTCGTAAGGCGTTTTGCCCGCAAGATCGCCGAAAAGCGGCGTCTGCGTCAGCAGAAAGACAGCGGAGACGGTCAAAACGGCGATGGCGGCGTTTTGCAGGTGGGAAACGGTCGAATTACTCATGGGAGCCCTCCCCGCCGACGGGCTGGGTGATGGGCAGCTCTAAGCGGACCGTCGTGCCGGGGCCGGGACGGTCGACGAGCGTGAGCGAGCCGTGGTGACGCTGGACGATCTCGGTGGCGATGGAGAGGCCGAGACCCGTGCCGCCGGACTCGCGGGAGCGCGCCTTGTCCACGCGGTAGAAGCGCTCGAAAATACGGCTCCGGTCGGCCTCGGGAATGCCGATGCCGTCGTCCGCAACCTCCATCCAGACCGTTTCTCCCTCGCTGCCGGCGGTGACGCGGATATGGCCGCCGTCGGGCGTATATTTGACGGCGTTGCCAAGGACGTTGAGCATGACCTGCTCGATGCGCCCGCGGTCGCCCATGATGAGGGGCAGATTTTCGCTGTAGTCGTGGGTGAGCTCGTGCTTGTGGCGGCGGGCCTCCAGTTCGATGGAGCGGAGCACCGCGTCGATGGCGGCGGAGAAGGGAAAGCGCGCCATGGTCATCTCGCTGCGGCCGGAGTCGAGACGCGAGAGCGTCAGAAGGTCCTGCACGATATGGGTCATGCGGTCCGTTTCGCTGATGACAACGTCGAGAAAGTCGTTTTCCGTCTCGCGGCTCAGATCGTCGCCCGCCTCGCGGATGGTCTCGGCGTAGGAGCGGACGTTCGTCAGCGGCGTGCGCAGCTCGTGGGAGACGTTGGCGACGAATTCCTTGCGCCGCTCCTCGGTCTTGCGGTGCTCGGTCACGTCGTGCAGCACGATGAGCACGCCGCCGCTCTCCTCGTCGGAGAAGGGCGCGAAGTAGAGCTCCACACTGCGCTCGCCGACCGTCAGCTCGGATTCGACAAACTCGCTTCGCTGCATGGAAATGACGCGGGAGAAGGGGCAGATGGATTCAAACAGGTCGCTGTAGACGCACTCTTCCGCCGTGCGGCCGAGCAGCTCGCAGGCGGCGGGGTTGCAGTGGATGAGCGCGCCGCTGCCGTCATAGGCGACGACGCCGTCGCTCATGTGGAGAAAGAGCGTGTCGAGCTTGTTGCGCTCGTTCTCCACGGCCTCGAGCGTGGAGTGGAGGACGGCGGCCATGTCGTTGAAGGTCGTCGTCAGGATACCGATCTCATCCGTCGATTCGACGGCGAGCGTTTCGTCAAAATCGCCGGTCGCGATGCGCTCGGCGCCCTCGGTCAGCTTCTCGATGGGGTCGATCATCGTCTTGGCGAGCAGGAAGGAGAGAAGAATGGAGACGAGAAGGCCCACGAGCAATGCCTGCAAAATGATGAACAGCAGCTCCGAGTTCAGCGATGAGACGGTGGTGCGGTCATCGCGGATGTAGATGATAAAGCTGTTGTCGCCGCCGGAGATGGGGATGGCGACATCCATATAGCTTGCGGCAAGGTCGCTGTGGTCGCCGACCTCGCCGTTGCGGGCGGTGAGGATGTTTTCGGTCTGCTCCAGAAGCTCGGAGTCCTCGTTGCTCGAGGCGAGCACCTCGCCGCTCTTGCCGTCGAGAATGTAGTAGTTGCGGTTGCGCGAGTCGATGCTGAGCGTGCCGGAGTAGGCCTCGAGCATCGTTTGCAGGCGCGCGGCGCCGTCAGACTGCGCGGCTTCCTCGCGCAGGGAGCTGACAAATGCCGCGCTGGACTCGCCGAAGGCCTCGCTCATCTGGTCGTAGAAATCGTCGATATAGAAGTTGGTGACGCTGGTCATCAGGAACGCGCCCACCACCGCCATCAGCGAGGTGACGAGCAGCAGCATGATCATCACGAGCTTCATATGCAGGCTGCGAAACATAGGCGGTCACTCCTTTCGGAAAAAAGCTGCGCGCATCAGCCCTGCGCGGCGAAATAGTAGCCCACGCCGCGGCGCGTGAGGATGCAGGTGGGATTTGCGGGATCGTCCTCGATCTTTTCGCGAAGACGCCGGACCGTGACGTCCACGGTGCGCGCGTCATCGCCGACGTAGCCGTAGTTCCAGACCTGCTCCATCAGGTCAACGCGGGAGAAGACCTTGCCGGGGTGACTCGCGAGGAAGGTCAAAAGCTCGTATTCGCGCTGTGTGAGGTCGACGGGCGCGCCGTTCTTGCGCACCTGAAAGCTGTCGGGGTCGATGGTGATGCCGCCGCCGGCGCTCATGGAGTTATCCTCCGCGGCGGGGGCGGTGAGCATCGTCGTGCGGCGGAGATTCGCCTTGATGCGCGCAAGCAGCTCGCGCATGGAAAAGGGCTTGGTGATGTAGTCGTCCGCGCCGATCTCAAGGCCGAGGATCTTGTCCTCCTCCTCCTCGCGTGCGGTCAGGATGATGACGGGCACGTTGTCGCCCTCGGCGCGCAGCGCGCGGCAGACATCGAAGCCCATCATTTTCGGCATCATCACGTCGAGCAGGATGAGGTCGGGCTTTTTCTCGCGCGCCATGGCGAGACCCGCCTCGCCGTCATAGGCCTCGAGCGTGTCGTAGCCGGTGCGCTGCAGGTTGAAGCGGATGATATCGACGATGTTTTTCTCGTCCTCGACGATGAGGACGGTCTTTTTCTGTTCCATCAGTTCTCTCTCTCCTGTCTCTCTTTTTGCGCCGTGCGCAGGGCATGGACCTTCAGAATGCCGCAGACGGTCTTGGCGTCCTCGATCTCGCCGCGCAGCACGCGCGCGAGCATTTCGTCAAACGGTGTGCGGGAAAGCTCCAGAAATTCGTCCTCGTCGGGATGCTGCTCGCCGAAGACGAGCCCCTCGGCAAGATAAAGGTGCAGCACCTCGCTGTAGCAGCCGGGGGAGACGAGCAGCCTGCCGAGATCCGTCATGCGCGCGGGCACCGCGCCGGTTTCCTCTTTCAGTTCGCGCAGCGCGGCCGCGTCCGGGTCCTCGCCGCGCTCGAGCTTCCCGGCGGGGATCTCCTCCAGCACGCGGGAGAAGACATAGCGGTACTGCTTCACGGTGAGCACGTTGTCGTTTTCGTCAAGAGCGACGATGGCTACGCCGCCGGGGTGATCGGCGACCTCGCGCACGCTCGTCCTGCCGTTGGGCAGGAGCACGTCGTCGCGGTAGATATGCAGAATTTTCCCTTCGTAGATCGTTTTGCGGGAAAGCCGGCGTTCGGTCAGATCCATGATAAAACTGCCTCCTGAGTGCGGCGGATCGCCGCCAAAGCATGGGATAGATACTAAAATTATAGCACGGCGGCGGGCGGAATTCTACTATAAATTAGAGCGAATGGGCAGAATGCAGAAGAGCGGGGCGCATTTCGTTTGTTACGTTTTTGTGACAGCCCTTGTGCTCGGGGAAAAAGTATGCTACACTGTTACGCGAACGCAAAGGAGGCGATGTGCCGTGGCGGAGAAAAAGGGAATCAAGATCGCGGCGCAGAACCGTAAGGCGTTCCACGACTATTTTGTCGAAGACCGCTATGAGGCGGGCATTGAGCTCAAGGGTACGGAGGTCAAGTCCATCCGTGCCGGCACGCTCAACCTGAAAGACAGCTATGTCATCGTCAAAAACGGCGAGGCGAACGTGCTGTCGATGCACATTTCGCCCTACGATAAGGGCAACATCTTCAACCACGACCCCGACCGGCCGAAGAAGCTCCTTCTGCACAAGCGCGAGATAGGCAAGCTCTATTCGCTCGTCAAGCAGGACGGCTACGCGCTGATCCCGCTGAGCGTCTACTTCAAGGATGCGCGCGTGAAGGTCGAGGTCGGCGTGTGCAAGGGTAAGAAAAACTACGACAAGCGCGAGGACGCCGCCCGGCGCGACGCCAAGCGCGAGATCGACCGCGCGATGAAGGCGCGGAGATAAGGAGAATGATTATGGCAAATCCCATTGTGACCATCGAAATGGAAAGCGGCGCGGTGATGAGCGGCGAACTCTATCCAGAGATCGCGCCCAACACTGTCAACAATTTCATCGCGCTGGCGAACTCCGGCTTTTACGACGGCGTTGTCTTCCACCGCGTCATCCCCGGCTTCATGATCCAGGGCGGCGACCCGGACGGCAACGGCACGGGCGGCCCCGGCTACGAGATCAAGGGAGAGTTCTCCGCCAACGGCTTCAAGAACGACCTCAAGCACACACTGGGCGTCCTCTCCATGGCGCGCACGATGATCCCCGACAGCGCGGGCAGCCAGTTCTTCATCATGGTGGCCGACGCGCCGCACCTTGACGGTCAGTATGCGGCGTTTGGTAAGATCACCGAGAATGCGCAGGCCGCTGTGGACATCTCCCGTGTGAACCGCAACATGTACAACGACATGCCGAAAAAGCCACAGGTCATCAAGACCATCCGCGTGGATACGCAGGGCGTTGACTATCCCGAGCCGGAGAAGATGTAATTTCATTTCCTTTTGCTTTCGCATACCTGACGGGTTTCCCGTATTCGCGGCGCACTTGTCGTGCGCCGCTCACACGGGGGCGTACCGGTTTCGACGGGGGTGTGGAGGCAGGATAAGCGGGCAGAGGCGCCTGACCTCTATAAAACGGGCAACTTATAAATTAAAGAACAACAACGAAGTTGCTGTCGCTGCCTAAGTAGGCGGCCGTCTGAACCGGGGAGGCCACGGACCGGGGAAGGCGTCGTGAACGTGGCGTCCGTGAGGCGGGAAAGAGTTGACCTGCCCACGCATCATGACTCTACTGAAGCGTAAGGTCCGTCAGGTGTCCTTGCGCGGAGGGAATGCTTAAATCCTGACTGCGCCCGGAGAAAGTCCTGTTAAAGTGCTTTCGGACGCGGGTTCGACTCCCGCCGCCTCCACCAATTGGAATGCCTACAGTATTTTAGACAGTCGTTTTCGGACTGGTCAGATACTGCAGGCATTTTCTTTTATCCTACTGTTGCATCGCAAAACTCTTTTTCTACTTGGTTTGGTGTAAGGAAACCAAGACGCTGATGGGGACGATAGTCGTTGGAGCCGCAGCCGATACCGAGCAGCGGGTCACGCCCAAAGAGAGCCATCACGCCGCCGCCGAGAAAGTTTTGCAGCGGGATCATCATAATGGAGATGGCAAGGCACAGCATCACGGCTTTGCCGCCCTTGAGCAGCGCGGGGATGCTGACGGTAAAGCCGACGGTGGTGAAGAACATGATCATAAAGACGGTTTGCAGTGTCGCGTCGAAGGTGATGGATGCGACACCCATGGAATAGAGAATGCAGTTGAGAATGGAAAAGCAGAGTCCGCCGATCAGCGGGGCAGGGATGCAGTAGCGGTTCAGCAGCGAGATCTTGTCGGTGATGATGCCGCCCAGCCAGAACAGAAAGGCACCTAAGGCAACGGCGTGGTACATGTTGAGTTCGATCGTCAGCATAATGATTCCTCCTTTTTATGTGTCCGGTTCGGTATGCGGCAGCCACACACCACTTTGCCGCGAACCCTTTCTACCAGCAGTCTAATCCGGAATCGCGAAAAGGAGTTGTCGAATCCTGCCGATCGGGTCATTTTCCGCATTTCAAACGATAAAAATATTTCAAAAATGTGCTGTTTGACGGTTTAAAATGAATAAATATCAATAAAAAATTCAGAAAGTACGCAGAATGCGTGAAGAGAAAGAGACAAAGAAAACGAAAAATTGACGTACCAGACCGGCATAAAGCCGTGCCGCCGCACACAGGAGCGGGGACTGCGGTGGAAAACGGGGAAGGGACAGATGCGGAAAGCGGCGGCGCTCCGAAATGAGTTGAGGCACAGCGGCCGCTGATTTTCTGAATTCGATAGGATTCGAATGCACAGTTTTCGAATCCTTATACACTCCGCCATGAAATCGTGCTTGCGGAACGAGGGGGAACGCAGTAAAATAATAGGCAAAATCAGACAATAACCGACAAGGAGTCTACACCATGCAGCAAAATGCAAAATTCATCCGCAAGCTGCCCATTCCGATGGACATTAAAAAGGAATTTCCCCTCACCGAGGACGTCGCCAAGGTGCGCGAAGCGCGCGTGGAGGAGATGCGCGCGATCCTCGACGGGCGCGACAAGCGATTGATGCTCGTCATCGGCCCGTGCTCTGCCGACCGAGAGGACAGCGTGATGGACTACATCTGCCGCCTCGTCCCCCTGCAGGAAAAGGTCAAGGATAAGATCCTGATCGTCCCGCGCATCTACACGAACAAGCCGCGCACCAACGGCTCGGGCTATAAGGGGATGCTCCACCAGCCCGACCCCAGCAAGAAGCCCGATATGCTCGAGGGCATCATCGCCATCCGCCGCCTCCACACCCGCGCGGTGCAGGAGACCGGCTTTGCCTGCGCTGATGAGATGCTCTACCCCGAAAACTACCGCTATCTCTCCGATATTTTGGGCTATGTCGCCGTCGGCGCGCGCTCGGTCGAAAACCAGCAGCACCGCCTTGTCGCGAGCGGCATCGATGTGCCCGTCGGCATGAAGAATCCAACGGGCGGCGATCTGAGCGTGATGATGAACTCCATCTACGCGGCGATGGGCGACCACACGTTCCTCTACCGCGGCTGGGAGGTCGAAACCGCGGGCAATCCCTATGCCCACGCTATCATGCGCGGCTACGTGAACGAAAAGGGCGACAGCCGCCCCAACTACCACTATGAAGATCTGGTGCAGCTGCACAAGCTGTATGCGGAAAGGGGCATCAAGAACCCTGCCTGCATCGTGGACTGCAACCATGCCAACTCCGGCAAGCAGTACCTCGAGCAGATCCGCATCGCGAAGGAGGTGCTCCACTCCAAGCGCCACTCGAACGATATCGACGCGCTGGTCAAGGGTCTGATGATCGAGAGCTATATCGAAGACGGCAACCAGAAGATCAGCGAGGGCACCTACGGCAAGAGCATCACCGATGCCTGCCTCGGATGGGAAAAGAGCGAGCGCCTTGTCCTGGAGCTTGCCGACCTGCTGTAAACAGCGATGCGATAAAATAATGTACCGCCCCTGCTTCGAACGGTTCGGAGCAGGGGCGGTATTTTTGTGTTGATTTTTGGCCGGATGCTTATTTGGCCTGCTTCATGCTCAGGCCGATGCGCTTTTTCTTCTCGTCTACCTCCAGCACGACGACCTTGACCACGTCGCCGACGGACACGACCTCAGACGGGTGCTTGATGAACTTGTTCGACACCTGCGAGATATGGACGAGGCCATCCTGATGCACGCCGATATCGACGAACACGCCGAAGTCGATGACGTTGCGCACCGTGCCGGTCAGCACCATACCGGGCTTTAAGTCCTTCATCTCGAGCACGTCGGTGCGCAGGATGGGCTTTGGCAGCTCGTCGCGCACGTCGCGGCCGGGCTTTAGAAGCTCAGAGACGATATCGCGCAGCGTGGGAAGGCCCACGCCAATCTCTGCGGCGGCCTTTTCCTCGCCGTAAGCCTTGACGCGCGCGGGCAGATCGGCGAGCTTGCCGTCCTTCACGTCAGCGAACGTGTGACCGGTCAGGTCGAGCAGGACCTTTGCGGCATCATAGCTCTCGGGGTGGACGGCGGTGTTATCAAGAACGCTCTTGCTCTCCGGCACGCGCAGAAAGCCCGCGCACTGCTGGAAGGCCTTGGGGCCGAGCTTCGGCACCTTTTTGATCTGCGTGCGCGAGGTGAACGCGCCGTTTTCTTCGCGGTACGCGACGACGTTTTTCGCCGTCGTGCCGTTCAGACCCGCCACGCGCTGCAATAGCGACGGCGACGCCGTGTTGATATCCACGCCGACGGCGTTGACGCAGTCCTCGACCACACCGTTCAGCGCGTCGTCGAGCTGCTTTTGCGGCATATCGTGCTGATACTGCCCGACGCCGATGGCCTTGGGGTCAATTTTCACAAGCTCGGCGAGCGGGTCCTGCAAGCGGCGCGCGATGGACACGGCCGAGCGAAGGTTGACGTCGTACTGGGGAAATTCCTCGGCGGCGAGCTTGCTTGCCGAGTACACGGATGCGCCCGCCTCGGAGACGATCATGTAGCTGACGTGCGCGCCGCTCTCGTTCACCCGGCGGATCAGCTCAATGGACATCTGTTCGGTCTCGCGGCTGGCGGTGCCGTTGCCGATGGCAATGTGCTCCACGCCGTGCTTTTGGATGAGCTTTGTCAGCACGGCGATGGCCTCGTTTTTCTGCCGCTCACCGTAGGTCGGGTAGACCACGGCGGTGTCGAGCACCTTGCCCGTGCCGTCCACGACCGCGACCTTGCAGCCCATGCGGTACCCCGGGTCAAGCCCCATCGTGACCTTGCCCTTGACCGGCGGCTGCATCAAAAGCGGCTTTAAGTTGAGCGCAAACTGGCCGATGGCACCCTCGTCTGCCTGCTCAGTGAGCTGATTTCGCACCTCGCGCTCGAGCGACGGGAAGATCAGCCGGTCGTAGGCGTCCTCGGCGGCGGACTTGATGAATTCCATGGCGGCGGAGCCGGGCTTTACGACTGCGCGGCGCAGCAGCGGCAGCGCCTGCTCGCGCTCGAGCACGACGGAGACCTTCAGAATCCCCTCCTTTTCGCCGCGGTTGATGGCGAGCACCTGATGCCCCTGCAGGCGGGAGACGGCCTGCGTGAAATCATAGTACAGGCGGTAGACGCTGTCGTCCTCGATCGCGGCCCTGCTCACGAGCTGTCCCTGATGGGCAATGAGCGCGCGCAGGCTCTTGCGGATGTCCGCATCGTCGCTGATCTGCTCGGCGATAATGTCGCTGGCGCCCTGCAGGGCGTCCTCAACGGTCTCAACGCCTTTTTCAGGGTCGAGAAAATCCTGCGCGACGACCTCGGGCTGCGGGCAGCCGCGCTCCTGTGCGAAGAGCAGCGCCGCGAGCGGCGCAAGGCCCTTCTCCTTTGCGATCGTGGCGCGGGTGCGGCGCTTCTGCTTGTAGGGACGGTAGAGGTCTTCGACCTCGGCAAGCGTTTTGGCACTGTCGATGGCGGCGGCAAGCTCGTCTGTCAGCTTACCCTGCTCGTCGATGGCGTTTTTCACCGCCGCGCGGCGCTCTTCAAGACCGCGGAGGTACCCGAGGCGCTCTTCGAGCGTGCGCAGCGAGGTGTCGTCCATCGCGCCGTGCAGCTCCTTGCGGTAGCGGGCGATGAAGGGGATGGTGTTGCCCTCGTCGAGCAATCGCACAACGTTTTCGACGTGCTGTGCGTTTTTGCCGAGCTCCCGGGCGAGCATTTGAATGATATCCATAGTGGTTCCTTTCGTATGTCGGGCGCCGAAACAGGCGCGGTGAAATAAATCGGCGATGAAAGCGCCTGCCTGAAAGCAGGCAAAACGCTAAACCCCATTATACTGCATCGACCGGCGATACGTAAAGCCTTTTGCGGCGGCAAGTGTGCCGACGTCGGAAACGTGTTGCAATCTGCCGGCGGCTGTGGTACAATGGCGGGCAAGTGCGCGCCGCCTGCGGGAGCGCACAAAAGAGAACGGTCCGGTCACGGGCCATAGCATAAGGAGACCCTGATGGAAAAACGATTTGACCTCAGCGCGGCGGCGCTGCACATTCTCGCGATGGCGCTCATGCTGTGCGACCACCTGTGGGCGACGCTGCTGCCCGCGCAGGAATGGCTCACGTGTGTGGGGCGGCTCGCCTTTCCAATGTTCGCTTTCATGGCGGTGGAGGGCTATTTCCACACGCGCAGCTTTAAGCGCTACGCGTTGCGGATGCTCGTCTTTGCGCTGCTTTCGGAAATCCCCTTCGATTTGATGTACGGCGGGACGTGGTTTTATCCCGTGCACCAGAACGTCATCTGGACGCTGCTGATCGGCCTTCTCGGTATCCGCGCGATGGAAGCGGTGCGCGAGAAGGGGAAGACATGGCTCTATGTGCTCACCTGCGTGGGTGTGACGGCGCTCGGCGCGGCGCTGGGGACGCTCGGCATGGTGGACTACTACGGCGCGGGCGTCCTGACGGTGTTCGTCTTCTACTTCTTCCACGGAAGAGAGTGGTGGAAGCTGCTCGGGCAGATCTTGGCGCTCTACTGGATCAATGTGCGTATGCTCGGCGGTCAGGTCTATCCCATGACGATCCTCGGCATGGACGTGGAGCTCAGCCAGCAGGGGCTTGCGCTGCTCGCGCTCGTACCCATCTGGCTCTATCGCGGCCGTCAGGGACACCACAGCCGGGCGTTTCAGTATGTCTGCTACGCGTTCTACCCCGTGCATATGCTCATCCTCGCGCTCATCCTGCGCGCGCTGTAAAAATGAAAAAAGAGATGGCCCGGCCATCTCTTTTTTTGCTTTTATTCTTCCTGCCTGAGTCCCGGGATGCTGACGGCGATGCCGTTGACCTCCACGCCGTCGTCGGCGGGGATGAGCAGGTACTTGCGCCCGTCGATGACGCGCGCTTCGATCATGTAGCTGTTCTCCGGCGCGACGGAAATTTTGACCTCGGGCGTCGTGATCTCGAACTTTTTGCTCTCGATGATGTTGTTCGGGTTCAGCGCGGCATTTTCTCCGTATTGCGCATCACATTCGCGCCGGAAAGCCTCGATCTGTTCTCCCCCAACGCCGCTGTTTGCAAGGATGCCGCCCACGTCGCTTGCTGTCAGCTCCAGCGGCTCGGGGTCGCGGCTCTCCTTGTGATCCTCGATGCGGGCACGAATTTGCTCATGCACAGACTGGACAACATCGTAGCTGCAATCCCTGTCGAGCGCGTCCGCGAGCGCCGAGCCGAAGGCGTTCTTCTGCTCCTCAGCGGACATCGGCGGCTCGACGCGGAACAGCGCATCGATGACCTCCTGGTGGAGTTCGGCAGCGTTTTTCGAGTAGAACAGCACATTATAAATATTTGCCGTGCGGCCGTCGAAGGCGGGATAAAGGAAACCGAGCTCGGGCGAGGCGGCGATGTAGCCGGTGGAGCTTGAGTGGAACTCGCTCTGGTCGAGGTCGTAACACAGTTCGAGCGTCGGTGCCTTGACAGGGCAGATGGAGCAGACGAAGTACTTGAAGACCTCGCTTGAGGCATCGTGCTGCAATTCGTCGTCCTTGCCGCGGTGAGGCACGTCGTAAGCGTCGGCGGCGAGCAGGATGAGATAGTTCGTCTCGCCCATGTCGATGCACTCGATGATCTTGCGGCAGAGCGTTTCACGCGAGGCGGGGTCCTTGAGCTCGGTCTGGCGCAGGGTCTGCAAAAGGCGGTGTTCGTCGCTGTCGGCCACCTGCTGCGTGGAGAAGACCACGTCGACAAGATTTTTGCCCAGCGCGCCGGAGAGGGATTTTTTGAGCAGCGCCAGGTACATCTCCTGTTCCTCTTGCCGCATGAGACCCATTGAGGTGTCGACCCATGAGATGATCTCACGGTTGGAGTTTACATAACAGCCGAAAATGCGGCTGAAATTGTTTTTGTCGGGCCGGAAACGCCGGCGCAGTTCGTTGAGTTCTTTCTGATTCATGGCTCGTCCTTTCCCTTTGAATTCAAAATATCGCGAAGACGATTTTACCACGTGCGCACGGGTGCGGCAAGGGGAAAGCGCGGCAAATGAGGGAGAAGACCCGAAACGGAATAGTGAAGAAAGCATAAAAAGCGATATTCTTTTCCAAGAACATCGATAAAAATGATTGAAAAATGGTCATTATCTGAAAAACGAATTGACAGGCGGGACGCTTTGCAATATGCTGTGACAAGTCGAAATCGGAAGAATCGATGAAAAAATAGTTATTTGGAGGCAAATACCATGAAAAAGTTCCTTGCGATCCTGCTGGCGCTCGTCATGACGCTGGCGCTGGTCGCCTGCGGCCAGCAGAACGATGCTGACGCGGGTGACAATACGGGCGATGAGCAGACGACGGAGACAGAGTTCCAGTCCAAGATCCTCTTCTGCGGCTCCACGTCCCTGTATCCCATCATTTCCTCTCTCGCTTCCTCCTTCACCGAGGAGTATGTGAAGTGGAACGCGGTGGACCCCTCCTTCCCTGAGGAGAACATTTCCATCTATGTCGCGCCCGGCGGCTCGGGCGTCGGCGTCAGCGCGGCCATCGACGGCACGGCCGACTTCGGTATGCTCGCCCGCGATATCAAGGATTCCGAGGTCGAGGCCCTTGGCGAGAACTACAGCCAGTACATCGTTGCCCGCGACGCGCTGACCGTTTCCGTCAACGCTTCCAACCCCATCTGCTCCGTGATGGACGATATGTCCGCCGACACGATCCGTCAGATCTTTGCCGGTGAGCTCACCACCTGGGACCAGGTCGATCCCTCCCTGCCGGCCGAGACCATCAACGTCTACATCCGCGACCTCTCCGGCGGCGCTTACGAGGTCTTTCAGAAGGCCATCATGGGCGAGAGCGAGGTCACCGCTTCTGCCACGCAGTCCGCTTCCATGACCGAGCTTGCCACCAACATTGCCAATGACCCCTGGGGCATCGGCTACGCCGGCTTCGGCGCTTACAACAAGGCCAATGCCGACGGTCAGGTCCTGTTCGCCATGAAGGTCGACGGTGTTGAGGCCAACGAGGAGAACATCATCAGCGGCGATTACACCGTGCAGCGCCCCGTCATGTTCGTCACCGGCGCGCCTGTCACCGAGTCCGAGCAGGCGTTCATCGACTACGTCTTCTCCCAGACCGGCTATGACGTTGTCGTCGCCAACGGCTATATCCCCGCCTTTACCCCCGCGGCCTGATTTTGAACCGGCTACAAACGCTGCCACCGGAAACGGTGGCAGCGTTTATCTGCTCAAAAGGCAATCATGCGAAAGGAGGTCCTGTCCATGCGCCGCGTGAGAAATACCGCGTTTTCCGCGCTGCTCTGCGCGCTCACGACATTGACCGTGCTCACACTGGCCTTCGTCATCTACTTTATCGTGCAGGAGGCGCTGCCGACCTTTGAAGAGGTCCTGCTGCGGGAGTTCCTCCTCGGCCGGCGCTGGATGCCCATCGACTACACGGGCGCGGGCGCCTCGTTCGGCATTTTCAACTTCATCATGGGCACGCTTTCCGTTTCGCTCATCGCGATGCTGCTTGCGTCCCTTGTGGGGCTCGGCGCGGCGGTGTTTCTGTCCTGCGCGGCGGGGGCGAGGACGCGCGCGGTCCTCTATCCGCTCATCGACCTGCTGGCGGGCATTCCGTCGGTGGTCTACGGCTTCGTAGGCCTTCTGGTGCTCGTCAGGCTTTTCCTGAAGGCGGGCGTGCACACGGGCTCGTGCGTGCTGGCGGCAGGGATACTGCTGGCGGTGATGCTGCTGCCGTATCTCGTCTCCTCGTGCAGCGAGACGATCCTGAAGGCGAAGGAGCGGTATCTGCCCGCGGCGGACGCGCTCGGTATTTCACCGTGGTACACGGTGGCGGCGGTCATCCTGCCGGCCTCGTGGAAAAACATCCTGCTTTCGATGGTACTGGCCATCGGACGCGCGATGGGCGAGACGATGGCTGTGATGATGGTGATGGGCAACGCGAATCTCTTCCCGACGCTGCTCGGCAAGGGCGAGAGCATCGCCGCCGTCATCGCGCTCGAAATGGGCACCGCCGTGGTCGGCAGCACGCACTATCACGCGCTGTACGCGGCGGGTCTTGTGCTGATGGTGCTGCTCTTTATCATCAACGTTGGCATGACGCTTTTGCGTGACCGCCTGCTGCGGCGGGAGGAGGGCGGCAAATGAGAAAGAAAAGCTTTCGCGCGCTGCTCGTCAAAATATGGGCCTGCGCGGGGATCGCGCTCGTGCTCGGCATGGTCACGTTTCTGTTCGGCTATATTTTCTGGAAGGGCGGCTCCTCCATCAGTTGGGAGTTTCTTACGCAGTCGCCGCGCGGCGCGGTGTTGGGCTCGGAGGGCGGGATATGGCCCGCCATCGTCGGAAGCCTGTATTTTACGGGCGTCGCCATCGTGATCGGGGCGATCCCCGCCATCGCGACGGCGCTGTACCTCGTCTTTTATTGCAGGGGGCGCAGAACGGCGCGGGCCATCCGCCTCGTCATCCAGTGTATCTCGGGTATCCCGTCGATCGTGCTGGGCCTTTTTGCCTACAGCTTTCTTGTGCGTGACCTCGGGCTCGGGCGATGCGTGCTCTCCGCCGGCACAGCGCTCGGCATCATGATCCTGCCCTTTATCGAGGTGCGGGCTGAGAAGGCCTTTGGCGAGGTCGCGCCGCAGATGCTGCGCTCGGCCTACGCGCTGGGCTGCTCGAAGCGCTATGCCATCGCAAGGCTCGTGCTGCCGCAGTGCCGGGGCGAGCTCGTCTCGGGCGTTATCCTCGGCGGCTGCTATGCCATGGGCGCGACCGCGCCGCTCATCTTCACGGGGGCGGTCGCCTACGCCGCGGTGCCGGACTCGGTGCTCAAGCCCGCCATGGCGCTGCCGATGCACCTCTATCTGCTGGTCGCGCAGGGCGAAACGTCCATGGGCGCGGCCTACGGCACGGCCTTCGTGATGATGGCCCTCATCCTGATCTGCAATCTGCTGGCGAGCATTTACGCCGGAAGGAGCCATAAACGATGAATTCTGCCATGACGCTGCGGGACGTGTCCGCCTTTTATGATGGAAAGCCCGCCATTGCGCATATTTCCGCCGATATTCCGAAGCACGAGATCACGGCCGTCATCGGGCCCTCGGGCTGCGGCAAGTCGACGCTGCTGCGGTGCATGAACGGCCTTCTCGCGCAGGAGCCGGGAACGGAGGTGCGCGGCGAGATCGCGCTCGACGGCACGGATATTTCCCGCCTGCCGAGCGAGGAGCTGCGCCGCCGCGTGGGGCTCGTCTTCCAGACGCCGACGCCGTTTCCGTTTTCCATCCTCAAAAACCTGACCTTTGCCCCGCAGTACTACGGTCAGCGGGACAAGAAGGCGCTCGAGGCGCTGGCGATCGAAAAATTACAGCTCTGCGGCCTTTACGACGAGGTGAAGGACGAGCTGCGCAAGAATGCGCAAAAGCTTTCCGGCGGACAGCAGCAGCGCCTCTGCATCGCGCGGGCGCTGACGGTGGAGCCCGATATCCTGCTGCTCGACGAGCCGTGCTCGGCGCTCGACGTGCGCGCGACGCAGACGGTCGAGGAGCGATTGAAGGAGCGCTACACGGTCGTCATCGTGACGCACAATCTCGCGCAGTCGAGGCGCATCGCCGACAGGACGATGTTCCTCTACAACGGACAGCTCATCGAGCAGGGGGAGCACCTGCTCACTCACCCGCAGGAAAAGGAAACGCGCGCATTCCTCGAAGGCGCGTTCGGTTAAAAGGAGGAGACCCATGCTGCATATCGAGATCCCCGGCCGCGCGCCGATGGACATTGCAAACGTCGTGTTCGACTACAACGGCACCATCGCCGTCGACGGCGAGGTGCTGCCCGAGCTCAGAGAGCGGATCGAAGCGCTCCTGAAGCTCGTGCCGGTATATGTCCTCACGGCGGACACCTACGGCACCGTGCGCGCGCAGTGCGAGCCGCTGGGAATGATCGTGCACACCTTTCCGCGCGAGGGCGCGGCGCAGTGCAAGGAGGAGATCGTGAAGGCTCTTCCCGGCGCGAGCGCGTGCTTTGGCAACGGCTTCAACGATATCGAAATGTTCGACGCGGCGGCGCTGTCCGTCGCGATCCTGGAGGGGGAGGGCCTGTGCGCCTCGCTCCTGCCGCACGCGGACGTGTTGGTGCGCAGCGCGGCAGAGGGGCTGGACCTTCTTTTGAAGGAGGGGCGCCTGAAGGCGACGCTGCGGAGCTGATAGAGGCATCAAACGATAAAAAGAGGGTCGAAACGCTCGTTTCGGCCCTCTTTTTCTGCCTGTGAACGAATGGTAAAATAATGTTTACAATTTGCACATTGACTTTCATACCGAAGTAAGTATAATGATGACGTTCTAAAATTAGAAGATTATCATTTGGCAACAAGATGACGCGCCTCCTGCTGCCGATGATAACGGAAAGGGAACGGTATGATGCGGGACGAACCGATGCACGGGATAACGATTTTCAGCCACGCCAACAAAATGACGCAAGCCTACCATGTGATGCTCGCGCCGCTGTGCAGGGAAGCGGGGATGCCGCCGCTGGCAATGGATATCCTGCTGTTTCTGGCCAACAATCCGGAGCATAATACGGCGAAGGATATCTGCCGTCTGCGCGGGCACAAATCGGGTATCGTCTCCGTGCACGTGGAAAGACTGGTCAATGACGGCCTTCTCGAGCGGCAGGAGATACCGGGCGACCGGCGGCAGACAAAGCTTGTCTGCACCGAAAAAGCGCAGGCGCTGATCGAGCGCGGGCGGCAGGTGCAGCGGCAGTTCGGCAGGAAAATGCTGGAAGGGATTTCGGAGGAAGATCTTGCGACGATCCGCCGCTGCCTTGCGAGGATGGACAACAATCTGGACGGGATCTGCAAAGCAAAGCGCTGAGAAGCGCCCCGGAACAATCAGGAGAGAAACGATGATCAAACTACTCAAAAATATGCGCCGCAAGGAGGCGCTCATGGTGCTGCTGTGCGCCGTGCTTGTGGTGGCGCAGGTCTACTTTGACCTGCGGCTGCCGGATTACATGACAGATCTGACGACGCTCATCAAAACGTCGGGCGAGACAGCGGATATTCTGTCCGTCGGTGTACAGATGCTTGGCTGCACGCTGGCGAGCGCTGTGCTGGCGGTCGCGTGCGGGTATCTCGCGGCTAAGGCGGCGTCTGGCTTCAGCTTTACGGTGCGCGAAAAGCTCTTTCGTCACGTGATGGACATCGGCAGCGAGGAAATGCAGGATTTTTCCGTCGCCAGCCTGATCACGAGAACGACGAACGATATTACCCAGATCCAGATGATCGTGGCAATGGGAATGCAGATGATGATCAAATCACCGATCATGGCGGTGTG
Organism: uncultured Eubacteriales bacterium; assembly: GCA_900550165.1. Classification (GTDB taxonomy): domain Bacteria; phylum Bacillota; class Clostridia; order Oscillospirales; family Oscillospiraceae; genus Hominicoprocola. The sequence continues at coordinate 8,783 of URQY01000012.1, read as the reverse complement.
GGCCATCATCAAGATCCTCGGCAAGAGTTGGGAGCTCTCCGCTGTGACGGCGGCGTTCGTGCTCGTCATCTGCGTGACGATCTTCACGGTGATGAGCATCTGCATCCCGCGCTTCCGCATCGTGCAGAAGCTGACCGACCAGATCAACCGCGTGGCGCGCGAGAATCTGACGGGCATCAACGTGGTGCACGCCTTCAACGCCGAGCAGTACCAGAACGACAAGTTCGACAAGCCGAGCCTTGAGATGATGAATGTGCAGGTGAAGAACCAGAAGCTCTTCGCCCTCGTCCAGCCGACGATGATGCTCGGCATGAACGGCCTGTCGCTCACGATCTACTGGCTGGGCGCGGCGCTTGTCAACAAGATCGCGCTGACGGACGCGGCCGCGCGCCTCACGATGTTCAGCGACGTGCTGGTGTTCAGCACGTATGCGACGTATGTGGTCATGTCGTTCATGATGCTCGTGATGATCTTCATGCTGCTGCCGCAGGCACAGGTCTCAGCCGAACGTATCAACGAGGTGCTCGAGCGCAAGGCCCATATCCGCGAGGGCGGCGTGAGCGAGAGCCGTGAGCAGGGAACGGTGGAATTCAAAAATGTTTCGTTCCGCTATCCGCACGCTTCGGAGGATGAGCTGTCGAACATCAGCTTCCGCGTCGAAAAGGGCGAGACGCTCGCCGTCATCGGCGCGACGGGCAGCGGCAAGACGACGCTTGTGAGCCTCATCCCGCGCTTTTACGACGCGACGGAGGGTTCGGTGCTCGTCGACGGCGTGAACGTGAAGGATTACACGTTCGACGCGCTCTATGATAAGCTCGGCTATGTGACGCAGAAGGCGGTGCTCTTTGCCGGCAGCATCCGCGAAAATGTCTTTTTCGGCGAAAGTGAAGCGCCGACGGACGAAGAGGGTCTTGCACAGGCCATTGAGCTTTCGCAGGCAAAGGAATTTGTCGACAAGCTGCCCGACGGCACGCAGCATCATGTGGCGCAGATGGGGCGCAATATGTCCGGCGGACAGAAGCAGCGCCTTTCCATCGCCCGCGCGCTGGCGCGCAAGCCGGAGATCCTGGTGTTCGACGATTCGTTCTCCGCGCTCGACTACCGCACGGACGCAAAGCTGCGCGAGGGCCTTTCCAGGCAGCTGCATGACACGACGAAAATCATCGTCGCACAGCGCATCAGCACCATCCGCCACGCGGATAAGATCATCGTGCTCGACCGCGGCGAGGCGGTGGGCATCGGCACGCACGACGAGCTGATGCGGAATTGTGACGTTTACCGCGAGATCGCGACCTCCCAGCTCAGCGCTGCGGAGCTCGCGTAAAGGAGGCGAGGAAAGATGAAAAAGAAAAACAGCGATCCCGTCGGCGCGCTCAAGCGCACGGGCGCTTATATGCGCTCGAGCATGGGGATCATCGTTCTTGCGCTGGTGCTCGCGGCGCTGAGCGCCGTTATGACCATCATCGGTCCCGACAAGATCGGCGATATCGCAACGCTCATGTCCGACGGTCTGTTCACCGGCATCGACCTTGCCGCCATCGCGAAGATCGGCGTCGTGCTTGCGGTGATCTACGGCCTGAGCGCGCTCTTTGGCTTCATCCAGCACTATATCATGGCGGTCGTGACGCTGAAAATGTCCTACCGCATGAGAGGAGAACTCTCGGAAAAGATCAACCGCGTGCCGCAGAAGTATTTCAACACCACCTCGCAGGGCGATATCCTGAGCCGCATCACGAACGATGTGTCCACGCTCCAGCAGGGACTGACGAACAGCCTGCCGACCATCATCAGCGCCGTGACGCAGTTTGTCGGCTGCCTCATCATGATGTTCGTGACCGAGTGGCGCATGGCGCTTGTCGCGCTGTGCATCACGCTCCTTGGCATGGCGCTCATCGTCGGCATCATGTCCAAGTCGCAGCGCTATTTCTCCGCGCGGCAGAAGAGCCTCGGCGAGCTCAACGGCTACGTTGAGGAGATGTACTCCGGCCACGAGGTCGTGCGCATCAGCCGCGCCGTTGACAAGGTGCTGGACCATTTCGACGGCCTGAACGCCGCGGTCTACGACGCGAACTGGCGCTCGCAGTTCCTCTCCGGCGTGATGCAGCCGCTGATGAACGTCATCGGCAATCTCTCCTATGTTGCCGTGTGCGTGTTCGGCTCGGTGCTGGCCATCAACGGCACCATCGAGTTCGGCGTTATCGTGTCGTTCATCCTGTATGTGCGCCTCTTTACCACGCCGCTGACGCAGATCGCGCAGGGCATGACCAATTTGCAGACCGCCTCCGCCTCTGCCCACCGCATCTTCGACTTCCTCGAGAGCGAGGAGCTGAGCGACGAGAGCGACAAGACGGAAGTGCTCGAGACCGTGCGCGGCGCGGTGACATTCGACCACGTGCGCTTCAGCTATCCCGATTCGCCCGACAAGATTATCATCAAGGACTTCTCTGCCGAGGTCCATCCGGGGCAAAAGGTCGCCATCGTCGGCCCCACAGGTGCGGGCAAGACTACGATGGTCAATCTCCTCATGCGCTTTTTCGAGGTGAACAGCGGCCGCATCACGATCGACGGCGTGCCGACGACCGACCTGCGCCGCCCGGATGTCCACCGGCTCTTCGGCATGGTCTTGCAGGATACCTGGCTCTTTGAGGGCACGATCCGCGAGAATCTTGTCTACAACATGGAGGGCATCACGGATGAGCAGCTTGAGGCAGTGTGCAAGGCCTGTGGACTTGACAAATTTGTTCACTCGCTGCCGCAGGGCTTCGACACCGTGCTCAGCGAGAGCACGACCATTTCGGCAGGACAGAAGCAGCTGCTGACCATCGCCCGTGCGATGCTGCAGAACGCGCCGATGCTCATTCTGGACGAGGCCACGTCCTCGGTCGATACGCGCACCGAGCTGCTCATTCAGTGCGCCATGGACGAGCTGACGAAGGGCCGGACGAGCTTTGTCATCGCCCACCGCCTGTCGACGATCAAAAATGCCGACCTCATCTTGGTGATGCGCGACGGCGACGTCATCGAAAGCGGTACGCACGAGCAGCTGATGGAGCAGGGCGGCTTCTACGCCGAGCTCTACAACAGCCAGTTTGCGCAGGCATCGTAAAAAACAGAAAAAGCGCTGTGACCGGCCCTTGGTCACAGCGCTTTCAAATTTTTGAGAAAGAAGTTAAAGGAAAGTTTATTGCCGCGGGAGAAAACGATGGTATAATAAGGAGCATCAAGGGGCTGCGGCCCACCGTGAAGGGAAGCGGAAGATGCGATGAATTGGTTTCAGGAATTGCTGTCGAACGGATTTTTGCTCGTGGCACTCTCGTCCTGGTTTTGGGCGCAGCTCATCAAGACGATCCTTCATGCCATTGTGACAAAGAGAGTCGACTTTACGCGTCTTGTCGGCGACGGCGGGATGCCGAGCGGCCATTCGGCCACGGTCTCGTCGCTCGCGACGGCAGCGGCGCTTGTCTACGGGCTTGGCTCGTTCGAGTTTGCCATTGCGCTCGTTTTTGCCATCGTCGTGTGCAAGGACGCGATGGGCGTCCGGCTCGAGACCGGCAAGCAGGCGGCCATCATCAACGATATCGTCGAGGCGTTCAATGTGCTCACGTCGGAGGAAAAGCTGCCGGACGCGAAGCTCAAGGAATTCGTCGGCCACACGCCGCTTCAGGTCATCGCGGGCATTTTGCTTGGCATCGTGAACGCGGTTTTGCTGTATTCTTGCGTTTTTTAAGGTGAGAGGATGACACTTTTTATCAACTGCTGCCCGCGCGAGGCTTCGCGCACGGAAAGGCTGGCCCGCGCGCTGCTGAAAACCTCGGGTGATTGAGAGGAGCTGCGCCTTTATGATGAGCCGCTGCATCCGCTGGGACGCGAGGACATCGCAAGGCGCGACGCGCTGCTGGCGGAAAAGCGGTATGACGACGAAATGTTCCGCTATGCGCGGCAGTTTGCCGCGGCGGATAAGATCGTCATCGCCGCGCCGCTGTGGGACCTGTCGTTCCCCGCGCAGCTCAAGGTATATCTGGAAAATATCTATGTCACGGGCATCGTGACGAAATACAGCGACGCGGGGCAGCCCGTCGGCTTGTGCCGCGCGAGCGAGCTTTCCTACGTCACGACCTCGGGCGGGCCGTTCGACGGGCGATTTGGCTATGAATACTGGAAGACCATCGCGCAGGACTGCTTCGGCATCCCGAGGGTGAAGCTCCTGATGGCCGAAAACCTCGATATCGAGGGCGCGGACGCGGAGAAGCTCGTCAGCGACGCCATCAGCGCCTACGGCCTTGCATAAGCGAAAAGAAAAATGCTCCGTACCACCCGGTACGGAGCATTTTTGCTGGGAAGATCAGCGGTTGTCGGTTTGCTCGCCCTCGGGCAGCAGATTTGTCATGCTCTTGAGGCTGATGCCGAGCGTGGACATATTGTGCAGCAGGGCCGAGGTCGTCGGCGGCAGGATGCCGAGCACGCCGAGCACGATGAGCGAGAAGTTGAAGCTCACGATAAAGCGGTAGTTGCGGTGGATGCGGTCGATCAGCGCTTCGCTGAGCCTGCGCAGCGTGACGAGGGCGAAGAGGTCCTCGGACGCGACGGTGATATCGGCGATCTCGCGCGCGATGGCCGCGCCGGTCGAAATGGCGATGCCAGCGTCGGCCTCGGACAGGGCGGGGGAATCGTTCACGCCGTCGCCGATCATGATGACGGTGCGGCCCGCGGCCTTTTCGCTGCGGATGAAGGCGGCCTTATCCTCGGGCAGGACCTCGGCATGGACCTCGTCCACGCCGACCTCGGCGGCGACGGATTCGGCGGTGCGGCGGTTGTCGCCGGTCATCATCACGATCTTGTCGATGCCGAGCGCGTGGAGCGCCTGCACAGCGGCCTTCGCCTCCCTGCGCAGCGGGTCGTGGACGCAGATGACGGCGGCGAGCTCGCCGGCGATGCAGAGGTAGAGGTGGGAATACTCGGCGGGCAGGGTGTCGAACTTTGCCTGCTCGCCGGCGGGAATGCGGCAGCCCTCGTCTTCGAAGACAAAGTGCGCGCTGCCGATGAGGACCTTTTTCTCATCCACCATGCTCGAAATGCCGTGGGCGACGATGTACTGCACCTCGGAATGATACTCCTCGTGCGTCAGGCCGCGGGCCTTGGCTTCCTCGACCACGGCGTTGGCCATGGAGTGCGGATAGTGTTCCTCCAGGCACGCGGCAAGGCGCAGCATCTCGCTCTCTTCGTTGCCGCCAAAGGTGACGATCTTCGCGACGGTGGGGGTCGCATAGGTGAGCGTGCCGGTCTTGTCGAAGACGACGGTGTTCGCCTGCGCGACGGCCTCGAGGAAGCGTCCGCCCTTGACGGAGATATGATGGCTGCTGCTCTCGCGCATGGCCGAGAGCACCGCGATGGGCATGGAGAGCTTGAGCGCGCAGGAAAAGTCGACCATGAGAACGGAGAGCATCTTGGTGACGTTGCGCGTGATGAGATAGGTGAGGATGGTGCCGCCGAGCGTGTAGGGCACGAGCCGGTCGGCAAGGCGGGAGGCCTTGTCCTCGGCAGTGGATTTGAGCTTTTCGGACTCTTCAATCATCCTGACGATGCGGTCGTAACGGCCGCCGCCGAGCTCCTTTTCCACGCAGATGACGCACTCGCCCTCTTCGGCGACGGTACCTGCGTAGACAAGGCTGCCCTCGCGCTTGGGAACGGGCATGGACTCGCCCGTCATCGACGCCTGATTGACCATCGCCTCGCCCGAGACGACCTTGCCGTCGAGCGGGATGAGGTTGCCGGTGCGCACAACGATGCGGTCGCCCGCCTTGACGTCGCTGATGGGGACAAGGACCTCGGTCTCGCCGGTCTTGAGCCAGACGTGGTCGACATTGAGCGACATCGCGCCGGCGAGATCGGCAACGGACTTCTTGTGCGTCCAGTCCTCAAGAATTTCGCCGAGGCGGAGCATGAACATCACGGAGCTTGCCGTCGGGAAGTCGCCGCGCACCATCGAGACGGTGACGGCGGTGGCGTCGAGCACGGCGACGGAGAGCTTGCCGTGCAGCAGCGCGGTGAGACCCTCGCGGATATACTTGACGGAATGGTAGACGGCGAGCGCCGTGGTGACCGGGAGCGGGAAGAAGAGCTTGGAGAACACGCGGCGGATGACCGTCCAGGAGAGCTTGTCCTCAAACTCGCGGTTCAGCGCCCGGGAGGTGTGGTCCGGCACGAGGTCCATGGCCTCTGCCTTGTCAAACGAGAATGCCGCGAGTGCCCGGATGAGCGCGGCGCGGTCCGCGCGGTAGGCGATCACGGCGTCCTGTGTGCGGTCGTAGACCGCGACCTCGGAAACGCCGTCAACATTGCGCAGATAGTATTCCAAAACATCCGCCTGGCGCAGCGTCATGCGGCGGCAGGCGAGATGCACGCGCATCCGGCCTGCGGATTCATGCAAAATTTTGCACTTCATTGGGTATCGACTCCTTTAAGAATAAACGAGAGCCGCGTTTCGCGGCTCTCCGGTGCGTTATTCGTCCGCCTTTTCCTCTTCGGACGCATCTTCGATGACTCCGGCGTCCTCCTCCGCTGCGCGGCGCTCGTTGATGTCCTTGGCGTCGGCGTAGACGTCTTCGGCGTCTTCACGGACAGTGGTCACGGCCTGCATCACGCAGTCCTTGGCACGCAGCACCGCGGCGGTGGTGTGAGAGTAGACCTTTTTGGCATCCTTGCTGGAAAGGATCTTGAGACCGGCGGTGCCAAACAGCACGCCGGCTGCAAATAAACCGAGATGTTTCATTGTGTAAAAACCTCCTGTCGATTTTGTAAAACGAGATGTTTTTCAATTTCCTGCACAATATAACACAGTGCTTTTTGAATTGCAAGTGGGGAAATGTTAAAAAATGGCGAACAATGGAAAGAACTGTTTTGTCGCGTTTTCCTCAGATGTTCGCGCGCTCGTCCCAGAGCGTCAGCACGCCGGAGCGCAGCGTTTTCGGCACGTCGATGATGCGCTGGTTCGACGAGCCGCGAAAGCGCAGCGAGATATCGTGCAGCGCGTCCACATACCGCCCGTCGACTAAAACGTCGAGCAGGGACAGCAGCTCGTCCGTTGCCTCGCAGCGCGGATATGCGGCCGGATCGTGCAGCTCCTCCCACGTGAAGCCCGAGAACGACCAGATGGTCTTCTGCGGCAGCTCGCGCCGCACGCGGTGCAGGAACGGCAGCAGCGCGCGCTGATTGTCCGGCTCGAACGGCTCGCCGCCGAGCAGCGTGAGGCCGTTGATATAGCCGGGGGCGAGCATCGTCAGGAGCGCTTGCTCCGTTTCATCCGTGAAGGGCTTGCCGTAGCAGAAGTCCCACGTCTGGGGCTGAAAGCAGTTTTCGCAGTGATTGGTACACCCGGAGACGAACAGGGAGACGCGCACGCCCTCTCCGTTGGCAATGTCACAGTTTTTGATCTCACCATAGTGCACGACGGCATTCCTCCTTGGTGGAATAGAGTCTGAACATCTGGCATTATAGCATTTGCCGGCGGGCTTGTCCATCACTGTTTCGGGCGGGGGAATGGAAAGAGAACCTGCCGCAGGGCAGACCCTGCACGCCGGCAGACGGCGGCATCTCTTTTTACTTTGCCTCGTCCCCCTGGATGTCCAGCCCTGCCGTATCGTAGAGCACGCGGGCGTGATTGCGCCGCAGCAGCTCGCGCGAGAGCACGCTGCCGGTGGATTTGTCCACTTTGCTGCGGTACACCTCGCCGCAGCGGTAGACGACACCGCCCTCGCGGACAAAATGCTCGTTTTCTGCTGTAATGTGGTATTTGACTGCAAGCGGCGACTCCGCACGCAGCTCGCCGCACAGGTGGGTGTCCGTCGTGCGGACAAGGAGCTGATAGGTCTGCTCCGTATCGTTGCGGAAGCGGTAGTCGAGGTAATTGTAGAAGATCGATGTTCCGGTGCCGAACGGAACCTGACGGCCAAAGTCGGGGAACAGATCGAACTGGTCGTGGTGGTGCTGCTCAATGATGGTCAGCGGTGAATGGAGCACCATCCAGTGGATAAGGTTGCTGAACTGGCACATCCCGCCGCCGACGGCCGTGCCGGTCTGCGCGTTGGCGATGACGAGACCTGTGCGGTAGCCGCGTGCGGCGCTTGGCGGCCCGACAAGACGCCAGAATGAAAATGTTTCGCCGGGGCGAATGAGAATGCCGTTGATCCTCGGCGCGGCAAGCGCAAGATTGACCGCCTTGTTGTCCTGCAGCACGGGGTCGACCTCGCCGAGCGTGCGGCGGATGAGGGAGTTGTGCCGGCAGATGAGTGCGGGAAGCGGCGCTTCCACGCGCGCTTTGGAAAAGTGCTCGCCGGCTGTGCAGTCCCGCAGCGTGCGGAGCGCGCAGCTTTTTTTGATCGAAATGCGGTACGCGAGCGGCGAGAGCTCGCAAAACAGCCTGCGCTGCATATCGTTTTTCTTCCTCTCTTCTCTCTCATTTTGCGCGGTGGATGCACCGCGGCAAAGGGCGTTTACTCATTAGACGCAAAAAGGGCTCCATTTTCTCACTTTTTTGAAGAAAAAAACGAGATTTTGGCGTTTTGACCAAATGCGCGTGCGCGACTGTGTGCAAAAGGATGATCGTGACCGGCCGCATGACCGGAGCGAAAGGAATGCGTCTGCACGCGACGGTATTGGCCGGACGACAAAAGGCCCTCTGCACGGGGAAGTACCCGCGCAGAGGGTGAATTCGGCAGTTTGTATTTTCCCTTACAGGTGCAGCACGCGCTCCTTGATCTCCTGCGTGCGGCCCTGATTCCAGAACT
>URQY01000011.1 GCA_900550165.1 uncultured Eubacteriales bacterium | reverse complement strand
TTGCCGTTATGTTTCCTGCTCTGCGGGGAAGATGGAGATCTGGCGGTCCTCCTGCAAGGAATGAAATGCGCGGATCGTTTCGAGCGCACCGCTGCTGACGGGGCCCGGTACGGCGGCGGGACGCGCAAGGTAAAAGCCCTGCAGCAGGTCCACGCCGAGGGAGAGAACGGTCCTGAGCTCTTCGGGCGTTTCAAGGCCCTCCGCCACGACCTTCATGCCGCGCGGATGCGCGTAGGCGACGGTGTTCGATACGATCTGGCGCTTATTGGCGTCGGTGTCGATGTGGCGGATGATGGAGAGGTCGATCTTGATGTAATCCGGCGAGAGTTCGAGCAGGCTGCGCTCGTTGCTGTAGCCGCTGCCATAGTCGTCGAGCGCGAACGCGCCGGCGCTGCCGGCAATATTGCGCTTGGCCTTGAGAGCGTTCAGATCAAGCCCCTCTTCCTCCGTGATCTCGATGACAAGATGCGGCAGCAGATGGGAGAAGCGGCGGAAGTATTCCTGCTGCTCCTCGTCCGTCAGATGCTGGCTTGCGATGGAATTGACGAACAGCAGCCGCTCCTGGGGGATCCTGCCGCTCTCCTCGAGCGCGAGGAAGGACTTGGAGGAGTGGAAGAAGGTGATGCGCTCGATCTCGTGCAGGCAATTCTCCTCCTTGGCAAGGCGCAGCACATCGTCGGGCGAGCGCAGCGTGGAAAGCCCCTCCACGCGCATGAGCGCTTCGTAGGCGAGGACCTCGCCCGTGGCGGCCGAGACAAGCGGCTGGAAGTAGTAGGTGATGAGCTCCTCGTTGACGAGCCGGTGGAACTCCGCGCGGCTGCGGCTTGCAAAGCGGTCCTGCCGGTAGACCTCGGGGTCGAATTCGAGAAGCCTGCCCTTTTGCGAGTGCTTGACCTGATACATGGCAAAATCCGTGTATTTGCGCAGCGTGACAAGGTTTGTGCAGCTCTCGGGATACCACGCCACACCGCCGGAGACGCTCACGTGCAGGGCGCGGCCGCTCGGCAGCTCGACAGTCGTCTGCTTGAGGGCTTCGTGCAGCGCGCGGATATCCGCGCGCAGGGCGTCCTGATCGTGGTAGCCGTAGAGGAAAATGTTGAACTCGTCGCCCGAGATGCGCGAGCAGATCGTGCGCGCGGGCGCATTCTTGGCAAAGCAGAGACCCGTCTGGCGGATGTATTCGTCACCCCAGTCGTGGCCGAAGGTGTCGTTCGTGTGCTTGAGCCCGTCGAGGTCGAACATCAGCAGCGCCGCGTGGCCGAGCTTCTCCGGCTCACTGAAGAGGTCGCTGCAAATGCGCTGGAAGGCCCTGCGGTTGTAGAGCCCTGTGAGCGTATCATAATCGCGTTCATGCTCGATGCGCAGCCGCTCCAGGGTGGAGGATGTCACATCCTCGGCAAGGCCGACCTGCGCGTCGTCCTCGTATGTCGTTTCGATGCGGATGTAGCGCTGTGAGCCGTCCGGCTGTGCGACGCAGTAGAGCTTGGAGCCGTCGGGCGAGGCCGTGGGCGGACAGGTCGCCTCAAAGCGGTGCAGAAGGCCGCGGAAGTCCTCCGGACTCAGCGCGGAAATATCCACCCCCTGAAGCCCGAGCAGCGGAAAGAAGTTGTCGGTCGCATGAACGCTTTCCGGGTCAAAGCGCAGCTCGTAGCCGCCGAGCTCCACGCTCGCCATATCCATGATGCGCAGGAATTTGGTCGAAGCGGCGAGCACGTCGCGGCTGAGGCGCGTGAAGGCCGAGGAGAAGCGGTCGAGCTCGTTGATACCGGTGGGAGAGAGCGTGGGGATGCTGCTGTGGTCATGCTGGGCGCGCGAGACCTCGCTGGAAAGGCGGGCGACCGGCTTGGCGAGCCGCTGCGCAACGAGCAGGCTGCTGAAAAGACCGGCTGCCAGCACGAGCAGCACGGCAATGATGAGAAGACGTGTCACGTGGCCGGAAAAGGCATAGAGCTGCGACTCCGGCACGATGCCGATGAGCAGCGGAACTTCATTATAAAAGGGAGCATTGCGGCTGTAAAGCGAGAGCGGGAGCACGGAGGCATGGCAATATTCGCCGTCGATCATCGCGCGGTAACCGCCGTGGATGGAGGGGGTGAGCAAGAGCGTATCGCCGGCCTCCTCAAGCGCGGCATTTTCGCCGGCGGAGTCGGTGATGACGCTCACGGGAAAATCGCTGCCGCCCAGCGTGCGGTCGGCAAGAGCGAAGAGGTAGGAGCCGCTGCCGTCGTTTTGCAGCTCGCTGCTCGGCAGGAGCGAGCGCAGATGACTTTCGAGCATCTCGACGCCGAGCACACCGTAGACCGTGCCGTCGTCCAGCATGAGCGGGACCGTGTAGGCGATGGCGGAGTGCGTGTCGCCGGAGAGCGTGTAGGGCTTGACGGTCCAGTGGCCGAGATCGTCGGTCTCAAGCTCGCCGCCGCTGTGGTAAGCGGCTTGAAAGACCGGGTAGAGCAGGCCGTCCGCACGCGTTTCGGAATAGAGCAGCGAGGGCATCCAGCACGTATCGGTCGAGATGTGCAGCGACTGCACGATCTGCGAGGGCGCGCGTTCGATGAGAAGGTCGGAATTGCGGACCGAGGGGGAGGACGACGGCTCCAGGTCGCGCAGATACAGGCAGGGAAGCGGGTCGCCCTCCGTGCGGGTATCAAGGTCGTGCGTGTTGAGCACGACAAAGATGCCTGTGACAGAGCGGCGGCGCATAGAGGCGATCATTTTTTCGCCGATGGCACTCAGAAGGGGAAGCGCGTCTTCATTGCTGCGATCGAGTGTGTCGACGGAGATATCGCCGGAGTCGATGAGCGACTGCGCGGTGGTGTTGATGCTGCCTGCAAGGGTGGAAAGGTCCTGCGCCGAGAGCATCAGGCTCTGCAAATAGCTCTGGCGGTTTTCCACCTGCTTTTGCAGCAGGTCCGCCGCGTTCTGCTCCAGTTGGACGTTGACGCGGCTGAAATAGAGAATACCGATGAGCAGCACGAGCTCGACCAGAAGAACGGCGAGCATCGAGCGCAGGATGGTAACGAAAATAGAGCGATTCGGTGTCTTTTTGTCGGCCGGTGCCTGCTTTGTCACAAATGTCCCTCCTTCCGGTAAAATGCGATGCGGCGGCTCAGCCCTCGTAGGCTTGCAGCGCGGTCAGCGTGTCCTGATACCAGGCTTCAAAGCACTCGTCCGTGAGGAACTCTGCCGAGGCCTCGGCAAAGCTCTGCCCATCCGCCATGCGCTCGTCAATGGTCGTGCGGTCGGCGGTGGCCTTGTCGCTCATGGCGTATTCGAGCACGGCGCGTGCGTCCGTGCCGCCGGAGAAGGCGCGCGGAGTGTAGAGGTGGTTGTCGTTCACCGTGGCGGTGGCGACGGTCAGGACCTGATCCATGTCATCGCTGAGCGCAAGGCCGCTTGCGCGGATGGCGTCGATGGAGTTGCCCTCGCGCGTGACGGGAAGATAGCCGGAGGAGACGGAAAAGGCAATGTTATGCTCGGGAGAGGTAAACCATTTGAGGAAGATGAGGCTTGCGCGGATCTCCGCGTCGGTGGCCTTGGTGATGACCATGCCCGCGCCCTGCTGCACGGCGTAGTCCTCGCCGTCTTCAAACTTCGGGCAGGGAAGAATGGTGAGGGTGATGTCATGACTGCTCATATCGTCCGTGATGACCTGAGAGGGGAAGAACGTCGCGCTTGAGGAGGAGCCGACATAGGCGATGATGCTGCCGCTCTTCATGTCATCGCTGCGGAAACGGCCGCCGGCGCTGAAATAGCCCTTGATGAAGGGAACATAGTAATTGTCCCACAGCTTGCGGGCAACGTCCTTATCAAAGTCCAGCGTCATGATGCCTTCCTTGGCATCGAAGATGGTGCAGCCGAGCTGACGGGCGCCGATGAGCATATAGTTGGCCATCGCGTCGCGGCCGAAAAAGGCGCGGCCGTCGTCGGGAATGTCGGGCGTCTGCGCATCGGTCCACTCGTAGTAGCGCTGGGCGACGGAGATGAGACCTTCGATGGTGGCAAGGTCGTCATAGCTTGCGCCCGTGGCCTCGGCGAACGGAGCCCAGTCGGTCTCGTTGAGGAAGAGCAGCTCGGTCGACTTTGCAACGGGCAGGATCTTGATGCTGCCGTTACCGGAGAAGTCGCCCTCGCTCAGATAGTCGGCGATGAAGTCGCTGCGCTCTTCCTCGGTGAGGTACTCGCTGAGGTCGGCGATCTGCTCCATCTGGTCGAGCGCGTAAGCTGTGTCGGCATAGGCGGAGAAGATGTTGGGCATGGGAGCCGCGCCGACCTTCCCCTCTGCCGAGGCGAGGACATTGGTTTCAAGATCGTTGACACTGCCCTGGCTGGAGCTTTCGACGGTGATGCCGTTTTCCTTTCCAACGGTCGAGTTGAACTCATTGACGAGCGCGTTGAACGACTCGAGCTGCTCGCCGTTGTAGTAGGTCCAGACCGTGACGGTCACAGGCTCGCTCGGCGAGGGGGAGTTGTCCGCTTTCTGCGCGCCGCAGCCGGTCAGCAGCGCGAGCGACGACGCAGCGGCGAGAAGCCGGGAGAGAAGCATTCTGCGTTTCATGAGGAAGTCCTTTCTGTGCCCGCTCATACGGGCAAAAACAACGCCCGCGTGCGCGGGCGAGCGTGCTTTACGTTTGTGCGGGGAAAAACTGACCGACAAGGTAGGTGTGTGCACCGTTGTCCGAGGGCCAGATCGTGCGGACTCTGAGCGTATAGGGAAGGCTCTTGCCGTCTTTGCGCAGCGTGACGGACAGCGTGACATCCGTGTTCGTCGGCGTGGCGAGGGAGACCTGCTCCCTGATCCGCTCGATATCCTCACGGCTGAGCAGATCGCAATCCTGCCCCTCGGAGAGATAAAGCGTGACACGGCGGTGGGCTTCGTCGGCGTCCCAGTCGGTGAGGATGGCCTTGTCGATCCAGTGGTCATAGACAAACTGGATGCCTCCGCTCTGCTCGGAGAAAAATTCCGTCTTCGCCTGCTCAATGGGCAGCAGCTTGAGCGCGAGGTTGTCGTTCGGCAGCGAGCGCTGCTCGAGCATTTCGCTCGCAAGGCGCTGTGAGTCGAGCTGATAGTCAAAGCTGCTGGGCTCGTGCTGCATACAGGTGCGCAGCTGATCGTCCACAGCCTTGAGGCAGTCGAGCAGCAGCGGGTTGAACGCGCCGCACTCGCCATTGAGGATCATCTGCAGGGCAGTCTCGTGGGAGAAGGCCTTCTTGTAGCAGCGATCGCTCGTGAGCGCGTCGTAAACATCCGCGAGCGCGACGACCTGTGCCGAGATGGGGATCTCGTCGCCCTTGAGCCCGTCGGGATAGCCGCGGCCGTCCCAGCGCTCATGATGCCAGCGGCAGATCTCGTGCGCGGTGCGCATGAGCGGGTCGTTCTGCGGGAGCGCCATATCGTCGAGCAGCCTGTCGCCCTCGATCGTGTGGGCCTTCATGATCTCGAACTCCTCGCGCGTGAGCTTGCCGGGCTTGTTGAGGATCTCGGCGGGGGTGTTGATCTTGCCGATGTCGTGCAGGGCGGAAATAGTGCTGATCATCGAAATATCCGCCTGCGAGAGCGGATATCGGTCCGTCATTTTGATGAGCTGGTGCAGCAGCAGGTCCGTGATGGTGCGCACGTGCAGGATGTGCGTGCCGGATTCAAAGTTTTTCGACTCGACCACGTGACCGAGAATATTGATCATGGTGGTGTTCGTCTTCTCGCGCTCGTAGACCTGCTCCTCGGCAAGGTGGACAAGGTCCTTCTGACGCGCGTAGAGCGTGAGCGCGTTGTTCACGCGGCGGCGCACGACCGCAAGGTTGAAGGGCCTGCCGATGTAATCGGTCACGCCGAGGTCATAGGCTTTCTGAATAAGGTCCGCGTCGTCCTCGGACGAGATGATGATAACAGGGATCTCCTGTGTCCAGTTGCGCTGACGCATGACCTCGAGCACGCCGAAGCCGTCAAGGTGCGGCATATTGATATCGAGCAGCAAAAGGTCGATATCGAAATGCTCATGCAGCAGGTCAAGCGCCTGCACGCCGTCGTCGGCGTACAGGTAGTCGTAGCGCGTTCCGAGAATTTCGGAGAGCAGCTGCTGATTCATTTTGGAGTCATCGGCGATGAGAATTCTGGCTTCATCCATAGTGATGTCCTCGGCTGCGCGTTCGGGGGAGGAACGCGCAGACTTTCATGAAGATCGCGGCGAAAAACGCCGTATGCCTGCAAGCAGGCAAACAAGAAAAGCGGCACCGAGACCGCCGGTGCCTGAAGGGGGCCGCGCGGCATGACGCCGGCACGACTATACCATTGTTACGATATTAAGGTTATGCTAACACACATGAAATGCAGATACAAGAAAAAAATGTGTAAAAACCCGGGAAATTTTGGAATAAAACCGGGGAAAACGGAGAGATGGCGCGCCGTGCCCCGGCGGGAGAGCGCCATTGAGCGTTATGACCAAAAAAGTGAAGCAAGTGCGAAAAATGTTTCAAATAAGAGAAAGAGAATGAATGATGACATTTTTTGCAAAGGTGAGTATAGTATAAGCACAAAATTTGAAAGTATTTAACGTATTCTTAACGACGACGGCCCAAAATGAGCCGCGCGTTTGACAATGGCCGGGCCTTGCCCGTGCAGCGGGGTGGATCACTATGGCATATATGCGTTTGGGCGACCTGCTGGTCGCCTCCGGCGTCATCACGAATGAGCAGTTGAACAAGGCGCTCGAGCTGCAGAAGAAATCGAAGCAGCGCCTTGGCGACGTGCTGATCGAAAATAAGTTTATCACCGAGCAGCACCTGATCGAGGCCCTGCAAATTCAGCTTGGTGTCGAGTTTGTCGACCTGACGGCGGTGTCCATCCCGGTCGAGCTTGCAAAGTATGTGCCGAAGAACATCGCCAAGAGGTTCTGTGTCGTGCCCGTCAAGCTCGTGAAGGACACGCTGTACCTTGCCATGAGCGACCCGCTGGACTTCGTCGCGCAGGAGGAGGTCAAGACCGCCTCCCGCCGCCGCGTCATCCCGATGATCGCCACGCGCCGCGCGACCGAGCAGGCCATCAGCCGTCTGTACGGCAGCGAGGGCACGGCCCGCGTCATCGAGGAGATGAAGCGCGAGGCAGGCTCGTCCTCGCAGGATATCATCCCCGCGCAGATGGCGCAGGAAACGGCAAGCTCCGGCGACAGCGCGCCGACCATCCGCTTTGTCAACAGCCTCATCGAGCGCGCCTTTACCGAGCGCGCGAGCGATATCCATCTGGAGCCGCAGGACGGCGAGATGGTCGTGCGTATGCGTATCGACGGCCTGCTGCGCCGCGTGCTCACCGTGCCCGCAGAGCTGCAGAACACCGTTATCTCCCGCCTGAAGATCATGGGCGGCATGAACATCGCCGAGCATAAGATCCCGCAGGACGGTCAGGCGCTCGTGCAGGTCAAGGGCCACGCGCTCGACCTGCGTATTTCGTCGATGCCGACGGTGTACGGCGAGAAGATCGTGCTGCGACTGCTCGACAAGTCCGCCCAGGGCATGAGCAAGGAGGCCATCGGCCTCGAGGGGCGCGACCTGGAATGCTACAAGGCACTGCTCAAAAATACCAGCGGCGTGATCCTGCTCGTCGGTCCCACCGGCAGCGGTAAGTCGACGACCATGTGCGCGATGCTGCAGGACCTTGCGCGCGAGGAGATCAACATCGTCTCGCTCGAGGACCCTGTCGAATATCATATCCCCGGCGTGAATCAGTGCCAGATCAACGAAAAGACCGGCATGACCTTTGCAAACGGCCTGCGCGCCATCCTGCGCCAGGACCCCGACATCATCTCCGTCGGCGAGATCCGCGACGGCGAGACGGCGAGCATCGCCATGCGCTCGGCCATCACGGGCCACCTGGTGCTCTCCACCCTGCACACGAACGATTCCGTTTCGGCGGTGTTCCGTCTGCGTGATATCGGCGTGGAGCCGTGGCTCATCGCAAGCGCGCTGCGCGGCGTGATCTCCCAGCGCCTGGTGCGCAAGATCTGCCCGCACTGCAAGCGCGGCTATCAGCCGAGCGAGGAAGAGCTCGAGCTGCTCGGGATGCCCGCCGACACGAAGACGACCTTCTACAAGGGCGAGGGCTGCCCCGAGTGCCACCACTCCGGCTACGCCGGCCGCCGCGCGGCCTTTGAGATTTTAATGATCAACGGCAAGCTGCGCCGCCTCATCAGTCAGGACGCCACCATCGACGATCTGACCGCACAGGCGCGCGCCGACGGCTACGTTACCATGCGCGAGAGCTGCCGCGACCTTGTGCTGCGCGGCATCACCACGGCGGAGGAGGCCGCGCGCACCATCAGCACCACCGTGGACGATTGACCGCGATGGGCCTATCATAAACTATTACGAAATAAAATTCAAGCATAACCGTGTTGATTTTAGTAAAAAAACGAAGGGCAGGTGACAGAGCGTGACGACATACCGCTACAAGGGTCAGACGGTCGACGGGGCGAAGGTCTCCGGCGTCATCCGTGCCTACGACGAGTTCGAGGCGGTCGCCAAGCTGCGCGACACCTGCGCGTTCGTCACCAAGCTCGAAGAGGTCAAGGAGAAAAAGAGCGCCTTTTCCGCCGGCACGCACGTGCGGATCAAGGAAAAGGAGCTGGCGCTCATCTGCTCGCAGTTCTCCATCATCCTCGGTACGGGCCTGCCCGTGATGCGCTGCGTGGAGATGGTCGCCTCGCAGAGCCGCAACAAGCGCACGCGCAGAATGCTCGAAAAGGTCGCCGAGGATATCGGCGCGGGCTATTCCATGGCGCAGAGCTTTGAAAACAATATGCCCGGCCTGCCCAAGACCTTTATCGAGACCGTGCGCGCGGGCGAGCAGTCCGGCGCGCTGGAGGAATGCTTCAAGCGCCTGCACAAGTATTACGACAAGACCGCCAAGACCAAGGCCAAGGTCATCAGCACGCTGACCTACCCCGCGATGGTCATTGCGGTCGCCGTCATCGTCGTCATCATCATCATGGTCAAGGCGATCCCGGCCTTCGGCGATGTGTTCGCCGAGATGGGCACGGAGATGCCGGCTGTGACGAAGGGGCTCATCGCCGTGAGCAACTTCTTCGTCGGGTGGTGGTGGCTCATCCTGCTCGTTCTCGCGCTGCTCGGCATTCTTTACACGCTGGCCAAGCGCACCGAGAAGGGGCGCGTCGCCATCTCGTCCTTTTCGCTCAAGCACGCGCCGCTGCGCCGCCTGCACTCCATGAGCGCAGCGGGCCAGTTTGCCAACACGATGGCTACCATGCTGGCCGCGGGCCTGCCCGTGCCGAAGGCGCTGGACGTTGTCAGCCAGGTCATCGGCAACTATGTCTTCTCCGTCGGCGTGCGCGAGGTGAAGCAGAGCGTGGAGCGCGGCCGCACCATCAGCGAGAGCATGGAGGAGATCGAGTACTTCCCCAAGATGCTGACGGAAATGGTCGGCGTGGGCGAGCGCTCCGGCTCGCTGGAGCAGACGCTCGACGTCATTGGCACCTACTTCGATAACGAGGTCGAGGTCCTCACCTCCCGCCTCCTGTCGCTGATGGAGCCCATCATCACCATCCTGCTGGCGGTGGTCGTGGTGTTCCTGCTGCTGGCGGTGTACCTGCCGATGTTCAGTATGTACGGCGGCATCGCCTGATTTGATCACGGTATCCCCTCCGCGCGCCAACCGGCGCGGAGCGATATAAAGAAAGACAAACAAAAAAGGAGAAATCAAGCTATGAAAAAGATGATGAAGAACCGCAAGGGCTTCACCCTGATGGAAATGCTGATCGTTGTCGCGATCATCGCCATTCTCATTATTATCGCGATCCCGACCTTCAACAGCGCGCTCGCCAAGGCCCGCGCCGCCACCGACGTTGCCAACATCCGTTCCGGCTATGCCGCCGCGCTGGTCGAGGCCATGACGAACGGTGTCGACAAGACTGATACCAACAATACGTACTATCTGCTAAAGGATGGCAGCGTTTCCAATGCTGCTGCTGATGCGACTAACAGATATACCACGCAGGGCGAATCTAAGAATGCCACTGCCAACACGACGATCGGCGGCAAGTTTGAAGTCAATGGAACCGTTAAGTGGGAGAAGAACTATAATGTCTCCTACACGGTAACGGATGTCGATGGTGTGCCCACCGTTACCACCATTACTGCTGCTGCCGCCGCCAAGGGCAACTAATTTCGCCCCATCTCATACAGAATTTTAACCGACTCCCGGCGGGGGCGCTGCTCCCGCCGGGTCGACCCCCTTTATCGCAAACGGAAAAGGGGGTGGCCGTGGGTTGGCCGGTCATCCCCCGATATTTCCGGAAGGAGAAGAAGCCATGCTGCATACCTCACCGCCGCTTGCGGCGTACTGCTGCTTTGTCGCGGCGCTGTTCGGCGCGTGCATGGGCAGCTTTTTGAACTGCATGGCCTGGCGCATCGTGTACGGCGAGAGCGTGCTGCGCGGCCGCTCGCACTGCGACGAATGCGGCCATGTGCTCGCGGCGCGGGATCTCGTCCCCGTGCTGAGCTATCTTTTCTCCAAGGGGCGCTGCCGCTACTGCGGCGCAAAGCTTTCGTCCCGCCATGTGTGGGCGGAGCTCATCTCGGCGGCGGTGTTTGTTTCGCTGCTGCTGCAATATGATATTTCGCTCCAAACCCTCGAAGCGTGGCTGCTTGCGAGCCTTCTGCTCGCCTGCTCGTTCGCGGACTTGGAGGGGTACATCATTCCCGACCGTTTCATAGCGGCCGGTATTGTGCTTTTTATCGGGAGCCTGTTTTTTGCGCCCTTTCCGCTGCATCGCGCGCTGGACGGCGGGCTCGGCGGCTTCGCCGTGGTGGGCGTGCTGCTGCTTCTGGTCCACGCGATGGAAAAGCGCCTCGGGCGCGAGGCCATGGGCGGCGGAGACCTGAAGCTCCTGTTCGTCACGGGCCTGTTCTTTGGCTGGAAGGGGAATCTCTTCTGCCTGATCCTGGCCTGTCTCATCGGCATCGTGTGGGCGCTCCTTGCCGCGCGCAAAAGCGGCGAGAGCGGCCGGCCCATCCCGTGGGGGCCGTCCATCGCGCTCGGCGCGTGGGTCACGGCGCTCGTGGGCGAGCGCGTCATCAACTGGTACCTGAGTCTTTTATGAAAGAAAGCGAGGACAACACGTGAAAAAGATCGTTGGCATCGAAATTGCGGAGGACAGCGTCAGGCTGGTCTGCTTCGCCGGCCGGGAGCTGAAAAAGGCGGTCACGGTCGAAACGCCCGAGGGACTGGTCTCCGGCGGGCGCATCCTGTCGATGGACGCCATGGCGGATTTTCTGCGCGACAGCGCGAAGGCGAACGGCATCCCGCTCACGGCCTGCGCGCTGCTGCTGCCCTCGTCCGAGGTCTTCACCCGCGCGGTGACGGTCCCCGCCATGACCGAGCAGCAGCTTGCCTATAACCTGCCCTATGAGTTCCACGACTTTCTGACCGAGGAAAAGAGCAAGTATTTCTTCGACTATTCCGTGCGCCGCGTCCTGAAGGACGAGGAGGGCTATCCCAAGGAGATGGAGCTGCTCGCCTGCGCCATTCTGAAAAGCCGCGTGGAGGAATACCGCGCGATGCTGCACCGCGCGGGCTTCAAGCTCAAGGTCCTCACGCCCGCCGAGTGCGCGTATGCCGCGGTTCTCGCCTTTGCCGAGGAGCGGGACGACACGCTGCGCGAGAGCTGCATCGTCGCCCTGGGCCACAGCAGCTCGCACCTGTATATCTACCACGGCCGCGAGTTCGACAGCCACCGCGAGATCGATATCGGCTCCGCCGCGCTCGACGCGCTGATCGCCGAGGACCAGAGCGTGGATATCCACGTGGCGCGCGGCTACCGGCAGAAGAACTACAACGGCGTGCTGGAGGCGGACTACGCGCGCGATATCTACGCGCGCCTTGCCGTCGAGGTCGTCAAGGCCGTGAACTTTTACAACTACAACAACCGCGACCGCGAGCTGACGGACGTCTACTTCTGCGGCGGCGACAACATCGGCGCACTCGTGCACGCGATGGAGGAAAACACGAAGCTGCGCGTCTGCCCCGCGGCGGAGCTGCTGGCGCAGGAAATGCGCCCGGCGGACGAGCCGTGGATGTATCTCGGCGCGATCGGCGCCGTGGGCGAGGGAATGCGAGGTGAGGCAAAATGACCCTGACCGAAGAGAAGAAGATCACGGCGGCGGACAACGCGCCGCGGCAGGAGGGGGACAAGCCCGTCCGCAAGGCGGTCAAGTGCCCGCAGAAGGTCGGCATCAACCTCAATATGCGCGAAAAGCGCACCCGCACAGTGCTTTCGCTCGCCGGCGGCATCGCGGCGGTGGTCGTGGTGGTCGCTTTGATCGGTAAATTCGGCGTTTACGACCAGTATGCCCGCCTTGCGAAGGCGGAAAAGGCCTATGGCGAGGTGCATCAGCAGTATGAGACCGTTTTGCAGGAGCTCACGGGCTATGACGAGGTCCTTACCGAGTACCGCACGTATTCCATGGACTGGATGGCCGGCTCCGAGGACGGGCAGGGCTATCAGTTCGTCGCCGTCGACCGGCGCGACGTGCTCGATCTCATCGAGAGCGAGATGATGACGCGCGGCACGGTGAGCTCCGTTTCCATGCGCGACGACCGCGTGGTCGTCGGAATGTCGGGCATGAGCCTTGAAGAGATCTCCGTGATGTTCTCGAGCATCGAGCAGCACGATATCGTCAAGAGCGTCGAGCTCGACGTGGCGGAGACCGAGCGCGACAAGCCCGCGTCGGTCCTGAGCTTCACGGTGAATATCGTGCTCAACACCGAGCAGGATGACGCGGCGGCAGCAGAGGAGGCGGCAGAATGAATCGCGAACTGACGACAAGAGAAAAGACGCTGCTGCTCGTGCTGGCCGTGCTGGTCATCGCCCTCGGGTATTGGAAGCTCGTTTTCGAGCCCATCAACGAGCAGGTCGCGTCCTACAACGACATGGCCGAGCAGGAGCAGGCGGAGATCGACAGCAGCGTCGTCCAGCTTGCGCAGATGCGCAAAATGCAGAAGGCGGTCGAGGCGCAGAAGGAAGCGGGCGAGGTGCGCGCCATCCCGAGCTACGACAACAGCGGCATCCTGATGCGCGAGCTGTATCAGATTCTGGCAAATACGAACGAATACACGGTGGACTTTTCCGCCGCGACAAGCCGCGAGGGGTATATCGTCCTGCGCCCGGTGTCCCTCACGTTCCAGACGGGGACCTATGAGCAGGCGCGCGCGATCATCAACGCGATCGGCAGCAGCGACAACCTGAATCAGATCTCGGATGTGAACATCCGCGCGGGACAGGGCGCGAGCCGCAGCGCGGTGCAGACCTCGCTGACCATCACCTACTTTGAAGTTGCGCCGTAAGGCGAAGCAAGCATACACTGACACTGGCAAAAGGGGAGTATCGACATGAAACAGGCAAGACGGCACAACGACCACGGCTTTACGCTGACGGAAATGCTGGTCACGGTGACGATCGTGATCGTGCTGTTCGCGCTTGCGATGATCCCCATCAGCAAAATGCGGCGCGAGGTGCGCCAGACCGAGCTCGACAGCCGCGCGGAGCTCATCTTCATGGCCGCGCAGAATCAGCTGACGCAGCTTCAGGCCGCGGGGCGCACGAGCGCCTATCAGGGGGGCCTGGCGCTGGGCTATGTCCCAGAGGACGCCGAAAAAGAAAATGAAAAATATGACCCCGAAACGCTCTCTTACGTGACGAGCGACGGCGGCATGGAGAGCACGACGTCTCCCGCCGCGAACATCCTGCCCGAGGGCAAGGTGGACGCGGAGCTGCGGAACGCGCATTGGGTCATCGAGTATGACGCGTCGAGCGCGAGCGTTTACGCCGTTTTCTACAGCGAGCAGGAATCGAATTTTTACACGGCCGATGCCGATAAGATGAACCCGCTGCGCGCGCGGAATTACCGCCTGCAGCAGGGGGCAAAGATCGGCTATTACGGCGGCGACTCGGTCCTTTCCTACGATACGAGCGAGCTCGACGCCAAGGCGGAGATCGTCAACGGCGATCAGCTTCTGCTGAAGATCACCTGCAACAGGCTGCTTGGCGAAAGTGGCTTTCTTGATCCGACGTTTACCGTAACGCTGCGGGATGAGAGCGGGCACACGGCTGAGGTGACGCTTGCGAACAATGAGATCGTTAAGAATGCACGGTCCATCGAGGCGACGCTGGTGCTGGACAACCTGGCCAAGGGCGAGCAGATGCGCTTTGCCGAGCAGGAGCGCTTCAAGAGCCTTGTTCCCGGCGAAAATCTGACCATTTCCGTCAATGTCAGCGTCGATAACGATCTGGTCGAGCCCGCGGTGATCGAAAGCATCACGACCAACAGTCTGTTCGCGGGCGCGAGAGACGGGAGCAATGGGCGCACGGCGTTCATCACGTGCGGCCGCCACCTGCAAAACCTGGACAAGGACTCCGGGCTGAACGACAAAAAAGACAGAAAGACTGGCTTCATCACTGCCGCCGTGCAGGAGCAGGACGTCGAGTTCAAGACTGAGGCGGAGGACGGCTGGAAGGTCCTCTACGATGACATGACCTTCAAGCCCATCGAGAATGAAAACCTCATGAGCTACGACAGCACCTATCAGAGCATGGGCAACGCTGCGGCGTACCATCCCGTGATCTATGATCTGACCGCGGCGGTCGAGAGTGGCGACGCGGGATTGCTTGCGGCATTCAAGGGAGATTTGAAAAATATCCGCCTTGCGGGTGCGACGATCACCGGAAGCGGCAGCGTGGGCGGACTGGTCGGCAAACTGAGCGGTAAGACGATGATCGAAGGCTGCTGGGTCTACCTGAGCTCGGCCAGAAACCATGCCGCCGACAAGACGGAAAAGGATCTGTGGCTCGACGGCGCGGTGACCGGCGGTCTGGTCGGCAATGCCGGAAGCGGCACGCTTACGATCAAAAACAGCTTTGCCGCGACGGTGCTGAACGGCAAAGAGGCCGCCGGCGGACTTATCGGCAAGAGCGGCAGCGTAACGATCGAGCATTCCTATGCGGATTGCTATGTCTACACTGTGACAAAGGGCGAAGACGGCAGTCTTGCTGCTACCGCGGGTAAGGCAGGAGGCCTGATCGGTGACTGTATCGATACAAGCAACATTGTGCTGCGGGATTGCTACGCGGCGGGCTTCCTGAAGGGCGGAACGACGGCCGGGCTTGTCGCGGGCGAATTCAGCGGCGAAGGCGACAAGGCGACCAATGTTTATACCGCCTGCGCGTCGCTGGACGGCGAGAACCTGAACTACATTGTTGGCAATAATACGTCGCTTGAAAAGAACCAGAATCTCACAAGAGTTTTTTATCTCAGCTCAGTAGATAATGCGGGCGGTGGCGCCGCGTCGGGAGACCCCAATGGGCTGAAGCAGGTCAGCTATGCGGATTGGAGCGGCAGCAAGATCCCGGATGCGAGCAAAAAGCTTTCCGACGGAACTGCGACGGCTTTCACGACCGCGACGAGCACCACGCCCTATAACCTGATGGAGGGCCTCGGCCTGACGCGCTATTCCTATCCCGCGCTGACAGATCTGCCGCACTACGGCGACTGGCAGGCACAGTTTGAGAACGAGTCGCTGGCCTATTATGAAAAGTACACCGAAAAGAGCTACGGCTTCAGCGGCGGCAATATCTCCACGCTCAAAACCGACGGCACCGTCGCCGTGGGTGACGGCTACGGCCTGCTCTACGAAACCACGCCGACAGCGGATGTAAAGGTGACGGTCGGCGGCAAGACCTGTACGCTGGAGGCTAAGAGTCAAATCGAAGTGACCGCCGTGAGCAAGGGCGAAAATAAGACCTATTACTTGCTTCCTCTGCCTGCCGATCTGGTGCAGGAGATGGGAGTTGGCAACAGCTTCTACACCAAGCTGACCGTGGCGGAGGGCGACAAGACCTTCTACTATAATCCGCACTTTGCGAACACGGCCGCTCCCGGCACGGATAGCGACGTACCCGACACGCCCGAGCGGGTCGAGGTGCGCACCGCGCGCCAGCTGAACGCACTGAGCGCATATTACGACGAATACGTCAAAGATGATAGCCTGTTTGCCGGGAACACGGCCTTCGTGCAGGGCACGAACATTGATTACAGTCGCTATGACTGGAAAAACTTCGGCAAGGACGGCAAGTCCGTCAGCGAGCAGACGCCGATCGGCGCAAGTGCGGCGCAGCCCTTCCGCTACAGCTACAACGGCAGCAGCTATCAGATCACCGGCGTTTCCTTCGCGGGGAAGACCTGCGTCGGTCTATTCGGCTACAACACCGGCACGCTGAGCAATATCATCATCACGACGGACAAGCCGATGAACAACGAGGATGGCTCGGTCAACAGCGAAGCCCCCACCGCGAAGGTGACCTCTACGGTCCAGCTCAACACGGTGTATGTCGGCGTGCTCGCGGGCTGGAATCAGACGGGCGGCGTCATCTCCAACTGCGCCGTTTCCGGCTATAACCTCACGGGCTATGCCTACAGTGGCTCGACGTCCTACATCGGCGGGCTCGTGGGCTTCAACGCGGGCGCGATCCGCGCCAGCAGCGCGGTCACGCCGCTCATCAAGGGCACGGGCAACCTCGTGCAGTCGCTGAGCATCGGCGGACTTGTCGGCGGCAACGGCGGCCAGATCCGCCGGAGCTACGCGCTGGCGGCCATCAACGTCATGGAGGTCAGCGGCAACGTGACCATCGCGGGCTTTGCGGGCGGCAATGTCGGCACCATCCGCGACAGCTACTGCGCGACGGCGATGACCTCCGCGGGCGCGGCTACCTATGGCTTTGCCCCCGCGAGCGGCAGCCTGAATAACTGCTATTTCCTCACCGGCGGCACCTATACCTTCGCGGGGAAGGTCTACCTCTACGACTACGACGCCGACGTCACGGTTTCCGGCGCGGCGGGCCTGTCGAGCAAGGAGCTTGCGAAGTTGAGTCTTGACGGCTTCGGCGCGATCGCTGATGCGGCGCACTCCGTCAACCACCCGAACACCGCGATCGACGGGACCGAGGAGGCGGTCTATCCCTATCCCGGCAGCGTGACCGGGCGCGACGGCGCGCGCACGCACTACGGCGACTGGGTCACGGACGCGGACCTCGGCACCCTCGGCGTGATCTACTGGGAGAAGGAAGAGGGCGGCTCGAACAACGGCTACCATTTCTCCTTCATCGGCTTTGAGGACGGCGTGCAGCAGAAGGCGGACAGCAGCCTGTGCGAGGCGCACGACGACGGCGGCAAGATCACCGACTACGGCTACGGCTACTACTGGAAGGATACGGGAAATAGGCCGGAGCTGAAAGCAGCCCTGTTTCCGCTCAGCGGCGTGTATGATTCCGGCACCTTCGAGTTGGGGACTGCCTCGACCGGCAAGACGGCGGGCAGCGCGGCAGCGGAGCTCGAAAAGCAGGTGCCGGGCTACAACTTCGTCACCTATCAGACCGGCGAGGGCGCAGATCGGATGCACCTGCGCTCGAGTAAGACGGCCAACGGCCAGTGGACGCTGACGCAGGAGGACCAAAGCGGCGCGAAGCTGGCGTTCCGGTTCCTGCTCAACCCCTTCTTCGCCAACAGCTACAGCTATGTCGATGAGAAGGGCACGGGCGCGAATAAGACCCCCGGCACGGAAGAACTCGCCTATCAGGTGCGCTCCGTGGAGCAGCTGCAGTTCATCAACTGGAGCTATAGTAACGGCAAGGGCAGCACCACGGCGGACGTGACGAAAGAGAATTGCAAGACCTTCCCGTATTTGCAGTACGCGACAAAGTTAGGACAGAATAGCCAGACGAAGACAGATTCACTCAGAGGTGATACCATCGGCGGTCCGCGCACGGTCCAGACGTGGAAGCAGACGCACGACGTCAACGGTACGGATCTGAAGAATCCGACAAAGCGGGATAGTAATGCCCGCTTCTATCCGATCGCCGGAGCAGTGGTAGGGAGTACTACAGTTACTGAAGAGGACAGTTATAGTATGCTCCTTTACAACTGGTTTGGCGGGAAGTATGACGGTCAGAGCTATTATATCAAGAATGTTCGGGTGGAATCGCACTGCTACAATGTGGGCCTGTTTGGGACTACGGTAGGTGCAGATATCAGCAACATTGTGCTCTACAGCGATAATGATTCGATCATTCAGCGGAAAACAGAAAGAACGAAATACCCTTATTATACGAATAGACCGGACAGCTATCAGACCTTCTATGCGTTAGGCGGATTGGTCGGTATTGCTTATGACTATGCGCCAAAGAATACATCGGCAGCAAAGGGCACGATCAATAACTGCGCCATTGCGGGCTATGTCATTCAGGACAACAGCCAGAACAAGCTGCGCCTGGGCGAGGCTGTGGTGGGCGGACTGTTTGGCGTTTCCAGCACAAATCTGAAAAATTGCTCCGCTGTGGTGGATATTGAGATCAATTGCACCCACCGCTGGGGAACAGTTACGCATAATAATTGGGAGGAAGTTCCCTTCAAGGAGGGAGACCTTAACTCTGCGAAATACGGCAACTTCATTCGTGTCGGTGGACTTGTCGGCGGTTTGCAGCTTTCTGCGACAAACTGCTATACCGGCGGCTCAATCACGGTCAGCGACGAGACGCTGAAAGAACGCGTTGTTTCAGGGAATCTCTCGGATTTGAAGGATGGCACAAGCTACACTGAAGTAGTCAGATCTAGAGATTGGAGCTAT
Organism: uncultured Eubacteriales bacterium; assembly: GCA_900550165.1. Classification (GTDB taxonomy): domain Bacteria; phylum Bacillota; class Clostridia; order Oscillospirales; family Oscillospiraceae; genus Hominicoprocola. The sequence continues at coordinate 21,321 of URQY01000011.1, read as the reverse complement.
GATAAGCGGCCTACCACATATGTCTACGTCGCCGGCGTCGGCGGCAGCGGTTTTGCGGCAAACTTCCAGAACTTTACCAATGAAAGCAGTACATTTGATGGAGCACCGCGGTACCACAACTGCTATACCTATATGGACCTGCCCGATATGAAGGGAACGATCACCGGCATTACCCTGATCGGCAGCGCAGCGGACCGGTATAGTTGGACAACGGCCACGATCCGCAATTGCTATTATCTGAAAAGCGTTAAGGACAATATAAAGTTTAGCGAGGCGTCAAAATGTTATTTTGATGATAATTACCGTGAAGGGAGTAGTTCTCTTTATAACTACTTTAATGACCAGTACAGAGGACAAGCGCGAATCAATGCGATGCTTTACGGCGACATGACGCACATGGGCACCCATATTGGCGGCGAAGTGAGGGCAATTACGCGCGACGGTCTCACCGGCCTGAACTACGAGCAGATGTCCAATCAGACCGGCAGAGCAGAATTGATCACGACGGAGAACACTAGTAACAATCGGCCACAGTATTACAGCACCTTCAAGGACGCGCTGAATCAGAAGGCGCAGGGCCCCTTCGACTGGGTCTCCGTCGAGGAAAACAACGCCTCGATCCACGGCAAGTACAGCTTCCCCGGCAGCGATAGTGAGCTGCGGGGCCAGGATTACCCCTTCCCGACGGTGCTGACGCAGACGGATATCTTCGGCGCTACCGTCCACCTGCACTATGGCCGCTGGCCCAAGGTCGGTATGTTCTGGAAGGACGGCATCACCACGCTCGACCTCATCGCGGACTACGTTCAGGAGGCGGGCAAGTCGCAGATCGAAACGCAGCTCGTGCTGAATAACACGGGCCTGACGCTTGACGATGGCGACATAAAAAACGTGACCTTTACCTACGGCAACGGCGCGACGGAAAGCGACGTTGCGTCGGCCAGCGTGAAGAGCGTCGTGAGCGGGACAACGCCCGCGTTCAACGTTGTGCTCGAGGGCAAGGCCCCCGGCGCGGTCGAGGTCACGGCGACCTTTACGAAGAACGACAAGACCTACACCGCGCGCCTGACGCTCACCGTCACGGCAGAGCTGAACGTGACGCTTACCCCCGCCATCGTCGACGAATATGTGGGCGATGAGACCGAGGTCACGCTGAAGGCGCTGAACAGCAGGAACGAACCGGTCACGAGCAATATCGTATGGGCGCTCGTCAGCGATGACGAGAAGATCGCCACGGCGAGCAGCGTCGGCGCCGACTCCACGACCAAGATCAAGGGCGTGAGCGAGGGCGAGACCAGCATTCATGTCACGGCGACGGTCACGCTGGGCGGCAAGACCTACACCGGCACAAACGTGCTGGGCGTGACGGTCTCCCAGCAGGGCGTTCTCGGTATCGCAAACACGGCAAGCACGGAGGGGCCGCAGTACGTCGAGGGCAAGCTCGCCAGGGACCTGAAGGGCTGGTACGAGGAAAACGCGACGTCCGCTGCCGGACCCGCGAAGAAGACCTACCCCGATAACGGCACCGCTGCGCCCGTGTGTGAGAGCACGCTCTTCCTTTACGGCCGCGGCCAGAAGGCAAAGCTGAGCAGCTTCGACGTGACGGGCATTACCGTGACGGCGAAGGAAACGACAGCCACCGGCGGAACGCAGGAGAAAAGCTATGATGTTCTGACCGATCAGAGCAAGTACACCGTCACCGTCGGCACAGTGAGCGAGAACGGCAAGGACACCCTCCTGCCCCTGACCGTCCGCGGCGGGCAGCAGGGAGAGATCACCCTCATCGTCACGCTGACCGACCGCCGCGCGGAGGCAGCAGGTGCAAAGTATGAGCTGAGCATCCCCTACACGCTGACGGAGGCGGATACGCAGGTGACGGCAACGTTTGCGGGACTGAACGAAGAACCGATCGGTACGCAGACGGTCAAGTACGGTGAAAGGGCGACGATTTCGGACGCGCTGCTGGAAGCGCTGAAGACGGCCCTGCCGGAGAGCAGTGATCTGAGCGATCCCAATAGCTGGGAGCCCAGCCTGACGAGCCCGCTGTACGTCGACACCGTCTTCAGACCGAAATATGAGGCGGGCACCGCTTTGGCGGACGACGAATGAAACAGATGCAGATGAAAGGAGGCCATTGGGATGAAAAAACTGAAAAACGAGCGCGGTGAATCCATCCTGATGGCCCTCCTGCTGCTGCTGTTGGCGTCGGTTATCAGCGCGCTCATCCTGACGGCGGCGACCAACGCCGCCCACCACCTGCGCAACGATCGCAAGGCCCAGCAGAACTACCTGACCGTCAGCTCCGCTGCCGAGCTCATCCGCGACAGCATTTTGCAGGAGAGCTATACGCGGGTGTGGGAAAAAGTAACGACCTATACGAAGGATGATGCAGGGACATATGTTCCAAAGGAAGAAAAGACAACGCTTGCCCCGGGAAAATTCACCGGCATTATGAGAGCGTGGCTGGCAGCAGGCATCGAAAACAATGAGAACGAGGGCGCACGGTATGCGTCGGTCACGGGCTGTCAGGACACGATCAAGGTCGACGTTCCTATTAAAGGCGAAGATGGGCTCCAAACCGTACAGGCGGAGTTCACCATGGACAAGGATACCGCCAATATTACGGTCAAGCTGTCGCTCCTTCCACCGGACGGACAGGAGAGCACCGGGACGGAGGGCAGCGCGGCAGAGGACTGCCGGATGACGCTCAAGATCACCGGAAACGTGATGCCAGAAGAAGTTATTAACACGAATGACGAAAAGACGATAGAGAAGTACACCACAACCATCAACTGGAGCGGGGCCAAGATCACCAAGGGCATCAAGGAGGCAAACAGTGAACAAGCTGAAGGATAAGCGCGGCGAAACGCTGATCGAGTCGCTCGTGTCCGTGCTGATCGCGGCGCTGGCCTTTGCCTTCTTAGCCACCGCCGCTGTTTCGGCGGAGAAGATCAACGCAAAGACCCGCAATACGGATATTTCGTTTCGGTATACGACCGTCGGCACGGCGGGAGCGGCAGACGAGAAGACGACGAGCGAAGCCGCTGCGACCGTCAAACTGACCGGCAGCGGAACGCTGCCGATAGAGTCGAGCGGCAGCGTGAAGCTCTATACCTATAACGACTATCATTATTACACGGCCGGGACCGCCGGGGCGGAGGTGAGCGCACCATGAAAAAGCTGCGCAGCCAAAGCGGTATGACGCTCACGGAAATGCTCTGCGCGCTGGTGGTGCTGATGCTCATCAGCTCGCTGCTCGCGGTGGGCGTCCGCTTCGCGGTGCAGACCTACCGCACGTCGATGGCCGATTCACAGGCGCAGATGCTCTGCTCCACGGTCACGACCGCCATCGCGGACAAGCTGCGCTATTGCAGCGGCGTGACGAGTGCGAACGGAAAGGTCTTTATCAAGGATATCGGCAGCGTGGAAAGCAACGAGCAGGGGAGCTTTTTTCAGGTGGATGAGGACACCGGACAGATCGTGATGCAGTCAGGCAGCGAGAAAAAGCAGCTGCTTGGCGCAAAGTCCTACCCGCGCGGACTGAAGATCCGGGAGCTCAGCGTGGAGTTTTCCAAAACGGACCGGCGCTTTGCCGTCAGCTTTGATGTGACGGACACGGCGGGGACGGTGCTGGCGTCGTCGTGCTTTGACGTCAGGTGCATCAACGATGTGACGAACAGCGGCACGCCGGGCGGCGGGAGCGGCACAGAGTCCGGCGGCACAGAGTCCGGCGGCACAGATGCGCCGGCGACCGGAAGATGAGCACCACGAAAGCGGTTTGACAACAGAACAACGGAAGACAGGCGAAGAGGTGAGGACCGGATGAATCAAAGAAAAATATTGATCGCAGATGATTCGGAACTGGATCGCGCGCTTCTGGTGGATATGCTTGAGCATGATTTCAGCATCCTTGAGGTGTCGGACGGAAAAGAGGCTGTCGCGGCTCTGCAGGCGCACCGGGGAGAGATCGAGGTGCTGCTGCTGGACGTCGTGATGCCGCAGATGGACGGCTTTGAGGTGCTGGCCTACATGAACGAGACGGGCTTTATCGACGAGGTGCCGGTCATCATGATCTCGGCGGAGACGGGCAGCGCCTATATCGACAAGGCCTTCAAGCTCGGCGCGGCGGACTACGTGAGCCGCCCCTTCGTTCCAAGCGTGGTGCGGCGGCGCATCATCAACACCGCCCTGCTGCATACGAAAAAACAGCAGTTGATGAGCATCGTGACCGAGCGTTTCTACCAGAAGGAGAAAAACAACGAGCTGCTCGTGGCCATCCTGGGCCATGCGGTGGAATCCCACGGCGCGGAGGACGGCACGCATATGGCGCACGTCGGCCTTGCGACGGGGCTGCTTTTGCAGCGGCTTGCCGAGAAGACCGACCGCTATCATCTGGAGCAGGCGGACGTTGAGGCGATCCGCATGGCCTCGGAGCTGCACGACATCGGCAAGCTCCAGATCCCGTCGGAGATACTGAGCAAGCCCGGTCCCCTGACGGCCGAGGAGTATGAGATCGTCAAGCGCCATACGATGCTGGGCGCGAAGATCATCACCGAGCTGCCCATCTACCAGAATGAGCGCCTGGTGAAGTATGCCATCGAAATTTGCCACTGGCACCACGAGCGCTGGAACGGCGACGGCTATCCCGACGGGCTTAGGGGCGACGAGATCCCCATTGCGGCGCAGGTCGTTTCGCTCGCGGACGCCTACGACGCGCTGACGAGCAAGCGGTGCTACAAGGAGGCCTATTCCAACGAAAAGGCCATGTCCATGCTCGATGCGGGCGACTGCGGCAGCTTCAATCCGCTGCTGCTTGAATGCCTGCATGAGATCGAGCACCGACTGGTGCAGGAACTGAAGGTCGACTTCATCGCAGACCCGCATCAAAGCGCCGCGCGCCGCGTGGTGGAGGAACTCTATAACGGCACCGGAGACTCCGACACGCGCGTTGCCGCGCAGTTGGAGGAGGAGCACAGCAAGCGCAAGTTCTTCAGCGAGCTGACGGAGGAGATATGGTTTGAGTATACGACACAGCCGTCTGCGCTGGCGCTGTCGGTGGGAGCGGTCAGGCTGACGGGCCTGCCGCGCCTGATGGTCGATCCGCTGGACTGCGCGGAGCTTAAAACTGTTATTTCGCCCGATCTGATCGCTTCTGTGCGCGAGCGCATACAGGGCATGACGGCGGATGAGACGTATTTTGAGATCGAAGCGGAGATCGTCCTCGAGGGGAAAAAGCGCTGGTGCCAGCTTGCGGTGATGCTTGTGTGGTCCGTATCCGAGCCCGGACGATGCAGCTCACTGATGGGACAGGTGCGCAGCATCGACTTCAACTACCGCCGCCTGACGGAGCTGAGCGAGCGCCTTGCGCATGAGCGCCCCGCGCAGAAGATGACGCCGGTCATGGCGGAGGACGACGGCGTGCTGCGCATCACGCGCGCACAGGTCGACGGCGTTCTGCGCGGTTACCGGCAAATGTTCGACGTTGCCCGCCTTGTAGACCCGAGCATCTGTATGGAGCTCAGGGAGGGAGACGGCGCGATCGGCAAGAAGGAGCACTGCTACGCGGTTTGGAACAAGCCATTTCGCTGTGAGCGCTGCGTTTCGCAGGAGGTCGTGCGCACGAAGAAGTCGCTTGCGAAGATCGAAACGCGCGGAAACGATGTTTTTTACGTGCTCGCCTCCTACATTGAGGTGGACGGCTTGCCGTATTCGCTCGAGCTGGCCAATCATCTGCACGGCGACGATATTCTTGACGAGGGCGCGCAGGAGAGCGTGCTCAGTCAACTGCTGATGCGCAACCGACAGGTCTACATGGATTCGGTCACAAAGGTCTATAACCGCCGCTATTACGACGAGCGGCTGAAGAATCTGAACGGCGAATTTGCCTTTGCCATGATCGATATGGACAACTTCAAGACGATCAACGATCGCTTCGGCCACCTTGCCGGCGACGCGGCGCTCTACCGCGCGGCGCAGGCTATCAAGTCGAAGATCCGCGGTGACGATAAGCTCGTGCGCTACGGCGGCGACGAGTTCTTCCTGCTGTTTCACGATCTGCCGCGCCACATCCTGGAAAAGAAGCTGCAGGCCATTCGCGTGGCAATGGACAGCATCGACATCCCGGAGTATCCGCAGCTGCACATCAGTGCGAGCATCGGCGGCGCGTTTGTCAAGGGCCGCATTTCACAGACCATTCGCAAGGCGGACCTTGCCATGTATAAAGCGAAAGCAAAAAAAGACTGCGTAGCAATTTACAGAGAGAAAAATGACGATGAAGCTGAATGAATTTTACAGCACGGTAGGCGGCGACTACACGGAGACGAAGACCCGGTTCCAGAGCGATGAGCGCATTGCCCGCTTCCTGAAAATGTTCCCGGGCGACGACAGTATGCAGAATCTGAGCGTTGCCGTTGCTGCGAACGACGCGCCGACCGCCTTCCGCGCGGTGCACACGCTCAAGGGTGTGGCGCTGAATCTCGGCTTTGGCGCGCTGGCGGCGGTCAGCTCTGAGATGACCGAGGCCCTGCGGGGCAGCGACACGCTGCCCGCTGACCCGGAGCTCTACGCCACGGTCCGCCGCGAGTACGGCAAGGTGCGCGACGCGCTCGAGCAGCTTGAGGTCTGAAGTACAGAAGAAACGCCCTGCGGCCTTTCGGTCGCAGGGCGTGGGCATTTTGCCTGTTACAGCAGCGGTGCGATGACGCGCATACAGGCGCCCGTCAGCTTGCGCAGCAGCGGGTCGGATTTGAGAAGGGCGCGGTCCGCGCGCACACATTGCCGGAGCGTCTGCTCAAAATCACGCTCGATGTCGGCGATCTCCGGCTTATCGTAGAGATAAGCCGCGCATTCGAAGTGATGGTATAGGCTGCGGTAGTCCAGGTTGATGGTGCCGACAACGGCCTTGCGGTCGTCGCTGACAAAGACCTTTGCGTGGACGAAGCCGGGCTCGTACTCGTAGATCTGCACGCCGCTGTCGATCAGTCTGCGGTAATAGGTGTGCGCCAGCGAAAACGCGACCTCCTTGTCCGGCACGTGGGGCAGGATGAGCCGGACCTCCACGCCGCGCTGCGCGGCATATGTGAGCGCGGTAATCATCTCATTGTCGATGATGAGATACGGCGTCATGATATGGACATAGCGGTTGGCGCGGTTGATGATATCCATATAGACCATCTCGCCGACAAGGTCGCGGTCGAGCGGGCTGTCGCCGTAGGGGATGACGTAGCCCTTCGATGTGTGCGGCGGCTGAGGAATGTCAAGATAGCGGGAATAGGCGCTCGGGTCGAAGTGCGGCTCGTTGTTGTCCCACATCTGAAGGAACATCAGCGTCAGGCTTCGCACGGCGTCGCCGCGCAGGGCGATGGCCGTGTCCTTCCAGTGGCCGTGGCGCTCGACGCGGTTGATGTACTCATCCGCGAGGTTGATGCCGCCCGTGAAGCCGATCTTGCCGTCGATGACCAGGATCTTGCGGTGGTCGCGGTAATTGTAATGCGTGGAGACGAACGGCCGCAGGGGAGCGAACATCTTGCAGGCGATGCCGAGCTTGCGGAGCTTTTCCGGATAGGAGTAGGGCAGCAGGGCGACGGCGCAGGTGCCGTCGTACATGAAGCGCACCTCTACGCCCTGCTTGACCTTTTCGGTGAGGATCTCGAGGATGCGGCCCCACATATAGCCCTCGCTCACGATGAAATATTCAAGGAAGATGAAGTGCTCGGCCTTCTTCAGCTCGTCGAGCATCGCGCCGAACGCGTCGTCGCCGAGCGGAAAGTATTCGGCATCCGTATTCCGGTAGGCGGGAAAGCCGCAGCGCTCCAGATACGCGGCAAGCCCCTGCGTTTCGGGCGGTAGGTCCGCTGTCTGACAGGCGGCGGGGGAGGGGATGAGGTCCTTCGTCTGCGCCTGAATGTCGTTGTAGCGCCGGATCATCAGCCGGTGGCCGAGGTCGGTGCGGATGTAGAGATACAAAATGAGCCCGAAGACCGGCAGGACCGAGAGGATGAAAAACCACGTGAGCTTGATGGTCGGGTTATCGTCGTTGCCGAAGAGCGACAGCACGATGGCTGCCGAGAGCAGCGTATTGCCGCCCCAAAAGTAGGGTATTGCCCCTTCGAGCTTATAGAAAGCGAGGAAGAGGAACAGGATCTGCACGATGAGCGAGACGATGATGATACCGGTGCGGCCGAAGATGATCTGCAGCAGACCGCGCTTGCCCTTTTCCAGAAGCAGAATGCTGTTGTCGTCGTCTTTCATAAAAACCTTCTTTCTGAGCGGGGGAATTGCTGTTTTTTCTATCATATCATGCTCCGGCGGAAAAAGAAAGTGGGTGTCTGCGGCGGAATGTAAGGAAAACGGCGGACGGCGCTGGCACCCGAGCGGGAAATGTGATACCATATCGCAAAAGGGGGAGAGAGAATGGAAAAAAGCAGGGAGATCCACAATATTCCGCCGCTGTACGACAAAAACGCGCGCGTGCTCATTTTGGGCTCGTTCCCGTCGGTCAAGTCGCGGCAGGCGGCGTTTTTCTATGCGCACCCTCAGAATCGCTTCTGGCCGACGCTCGCGGCGATCTTCGGCGAGGAGACACCGGGGACGGTGGAGAAGAAAAGGTCCCTCGCCCTGCGCCATGGCATTGCCATGTGGGATACCATCGGCTCGTGTGAGATCGTGGGCTCATCGGACGCGAGCATCACAAATGTTGTGCCGAACGATCTGCGCGTGATCCTGGATGCGGCGGACATTCGGGCGATTTTCTGCAACGGCGGCGCGTCGTATGAAAGCTACAATCAGTATTGCCGCGCGATGACGGGACGCGAGGCGGTCAAGCTGCCCTCCACTTCGCCCGCGAACGCGCGCTGGACGAAGGAGATGCTGCTGCACGCATGGCGTGAAGCGATCTGCCCTTACCTGACAATTGTTTGACAAAGTTGACAAAGCAGGCAAAAAGGCATATGATACAGCCCGCAAAGGATAAAAAAGGAGAATAGTCCATGGCTGACAATCCCGTTTCCCTGCCGGGAAACAAGAATGTATTATTTACAAACCGCCAGCTTGTCACGCTGATGTGGCCGCTGCTGCTCGAGCAGATGCTGGCCATCGCCGTCGGCCTTGCCGACTCGCTGATGGTCGCGACCGTCGGCGACGCGGCGATCAGCGCTGTGTCGCTGGTCGACTCCATCAGCAACCTGATGATCTATATCTTTTCGGCGATGGCGACGGGCGGCGCGGCGGTCGCAGGCCAGTATATCGGACTGAAGCAGAAGGAGGACGCCTGCAACGCGGGCCAGCAGCTCATCGCGCTGCTGGCGGTGGTGTCCGTTTCCTTTGCGGCGCTGCTGTATCTCTTCCGCCCGCAGATCCTCACGACGATGTTCGGCCATATTGAGCCCGACGTCATGGACGCGACGAACACCTATTATTTATATGTGATGGCTTCCATCCCGGGCATCGCGCTCTACAACGGCGGCGCGGCGCTCTTCCGCACGATGGGCAGGAGCGATGTGTCGCTCAAGGTCTCGCTGCTGATGAACGGCATCAACGTCACGGGCAACGCCATCCTCATCTTCGGCGTAGGCATGGACGTCGCGGGCGTCGCCATCCCGACGCTCATCTCCCGCACGGTGGCGGCAGCCGTCATCCTCGCACTGCTCTTCAACAAAAAGCTGATGCTGCACCTCTCCGATGTGCGCGGCTTCCGGCTCAATATGCGCCTGATGCGCAACATCTTCTATATCGGCGTGCCCAGCGGCGTGGAGAACGGAATGTTCCAGTTGGGACGTCTCGTGCTTTTCAGCCTGATCTCGACCTTCGGCACGGCGTCGATGGTGGCGAATGCCATCGGCAACACGCTCGGCAACTTCAACTGCTTTGCCGGTCAAGCCATCAACCTCGGCCTTGCGGCAGTGGTGAGCCAATGCGTCGGCGCGGGTGAATTCGATCAGGCGCGCGCATACTTCCGGAAGATCGTCAAGTGGACCTATGTCATCCAGGGAGCAGTCAATCTTCTCATCATTTCGATGCTGCCGCTCATCATGCGTGTCTACGATGTTTCGCCCGAGGCGGAAAGGCTGGCGGTCACGGTCTCGCTCATCCACAGCATCTCGGCGATGACGCTCTGGATACCGGCCTTTATGATCACCGCCTTTCTGCGCGCGGCGGGCGACGCAAAGTTCACGATGCTTGCCAGCATGACGACGATGTGGCTCGTGCGCGTGCTGCTGGCCTATATCCTCGGCAAGTACATGGGCTACGGCGTGGTCGGCGTGTGGTTTGCTCACGCAGTTGTCGACTGGACGGTGCGAAGCATCATCTTCTACCGGCGCTACCGCAGCGGCAAGTGGCAGACGATGGGCATCAAGGCGTAAAAGCTTCAAAAAAGCGGCTCTGCCGCCTGAAACTGTCGAAAAAGTGGCGAAGCGCTTTTTTGAGAAGGATTCGCTTCGCGCTGCGCCTCGGTTGTCCGCTGAAAGCGGACAATTCGACGCTTGCTCCGTGCAAAGTGTTTTCTGCCGGAAGGTGAATTGCCCCGCAACGGGCAAGAGAAGCCCCTCTGGAGGGCACACATATCGCGGCAGAAAACCGATCAAGATCATTTTGCGGCTGCGAAAGGAAAAAGGACTCCTCTTGAAAAGCGGAGCCCTTTTTATCTTCTTTTACATTTCGACGGTGATGTTGTCGGTGCCGTGCTGCTCAAATTCTCCTAAGTAGGTGTCCATGCGCTCGCGCAGCTCGTCGACATTGTCGGGCGTGGGCGAGTCGGTCTCCATATCGCGCAGCGCAAGCTCCTGCGCGAGAATTTCGAAGAACATCGTGTCCTCGTAGGCCATGATAGCCTCGTGGATGCCGCCCTCGGCAAACGCGCGCGAGGGGATGAGCTCGCCCTGGTAGGCCTCGACCAGCGGGACCATGCCGTGGGAGAGACAGTGGGCAAACACGGTGCTTTCCACATCGTCGTATTCGCGGATACGGTCGTCACCGCGGGTGGAGTTCATCACCCAGTTGCCGACATAGACCAGATCGAGCAGGCGGCGGAACTGCTTTTCCGTCAATTCAATATTCATTGTGATGCCCCCCTTTGCCGGAAAAAGATCTGCATAGCAGAGATTATAGCACGCCACTTTTCCTTTTGCTATAGCAAAAACAGGGAAAAGCGCAAAAAAAGCGCCGGACGCTTGTTTCTTTTGCTGTATCGTAGTATGATAGCGAAAAACAAAACGAAGTGGAGAGAGCATGAGAAAGAACGTATGGCTCACCGTGCACGGCGAGCAGCAATATGAGGGATTGGCTCCCGACAGCTTAGAGCAGCGCCTGCCCGGAACGCTCGAGGAGACGGCGGACGGCGTGCGCATCCGTTATGAAGAGCGAAACGCGGACGGCGCGGTCGTGACGGTGACGAGCCTTGACATGGCGGATGGCGGCGTGGTTCTCACGCGCATGGGCGAGGTGACGAGCGAGATGGTGTTCCGTCCGGGCGAGGCCCGCACCTCATCCTATGCAACGGCCTACGGGACCTTGCCGGTCACGGTGGAGACGGAGTCGGTGAAATGGAAATTCGACGAGCGCGGCGGGATGCTTGCGCTGCGCTACCGCATCGACCTCGGCGGACAAAAGGGGAGCTGCGCGCTCCGTATCCGCGCAAGGATGGGGGAATGAAGAGGGAGCTGCTGCGGCAGCTCTTTTTTATGTGCCCATGAGGAGCTTTACCGCCCATGCGGAGGCCAGGAACATCACCGCGTCCGCGCACAGCGCGGCGGGGATGGTGTAGCGCGTCTTTGTGATGCCGGCGGAGCCATAGTAGACGGCGACCGTGTAAAAGGTCGTCTCGCTCGAGCCAAGCATGACCGCCGCCACGCGGCCGATGTAGGAGTCGACGCCGTAGACCTGCATGATCTCCGAGCCGACGGCCAATGCGCCGCTGCCAGAGATGGGGCGGATGAATAGGAGCGGCGCGGTCTCGGCGGGAATGCCGACCTTGCCGAGCGCGGGCGCTAAGGCCGTGCCGAGCGACTCCATCGCACCAGACGCACGGAACATATAGACGGCCGTCAGCAGCGCGATGAGCGAGGGGAGAATGTGCAGCAGCACGGTGAGTCCCTCCTCCGCGCCCTTGGTGAGGGCGGCGTAGACATCGACGCGCCTGGTCATGGCAAAGCTTGCCGTGAAAGCGAGCAGCAGCGGAACGATGAGCGTGGAGAGCGTCATATCAGTCCCTCCAGAAGTGCGCGAGGACCCTGGCGGCGAGCAGGCCGGCAAGGACAGACAGGAGCGACACGAGCCATACGCAGGGCAGAATGTCAAACGGGTCGGCGGCGCCGAGCGAGGCGCGCACGCCTGCAAGTGTGGTCGGCAGGAGCTGGATGGAGGCGGTGTTCAGAACGACGAGCAGGCACAGCTCATCGGAGGCAACGCCCCCGCAGCCGCGGCTCATGCGCCGCGCGGCGCGGATGCCGAGCGGTGTTGCCGCGTTGCCAAGCCCCAGAAGGTCCGCCGAAAGGTTGGCGGATACGGCGGCGAGCGTCTCGCTGTCGCGGCTTGCCTGCGGCAAAAGGCGGCGCAGCAGCGGGCGGAACAGCGCTGCGATCTTATCGGTGAGCGCGCACTGGTCCATCAGCTCCATCACGCCCGTCCAGAGGCACATCACACCGCACATCGTAAAGCACAGCTCAACGGCGCTCTGCGCGCCCTCGAGCGCGGCGGCGCTGAGCGACGAAAGATTCCCTGTCAGCGCGCCGAAGATGAGCGAAATGAGCACCATTCCCGTCCAAAGCCAGGCCATCGCCATGTCCATCAACTCCTTTGCCCCTAAATATATCGGCAGGGGGGAGGCGATATGCCGCATTTTGCGGACAAAAGCGGAGCAAATAGCGCGAAAAGCAGGCGTTAAAAAATTTTATCGGAAAATTTGAAATTTGCCTTGACAAGTACAACGCTTTTTGGTACTATATGCAAGTCCGCGATTGGGCCTATCCTGCCCAATTTGCGCGATATTGCGATGAACCGGGAGATTGCTCAGGCTTCTGAGGTAACTTTCGGGGAGTATGTCCGAACATCGGGCGGCTGAGAGAATATCTGTACGTTGCGTAGATCGCTGCGCCATGTGTGGACCGGCCGTTTATTCGTGCCGGTTTTTCTATGAGCCGGAATGATACGCACGGATAAGCGTACAGGAAACCCTCTCACCGTACGGCTTCGACAAAGCAAAGAATACCGTACAAAATAAAGGAGAAACCGAACATGGCAAAAGAAATGATCCGCATTCGTCTCAAGGCCTATGATCACCAGGTCATCGACCAGAGCGCAGAGAAGATCGTCGAGACCGCCAAGCGCACCGGCGCGACCGTCTCCGGCCCCATCCCTCTGCCCACCAAGAAGGAAGTCGTCACCATCCTGCGCGCTGTTCACAAGTATAAGGACAGCCGTGAGCAGTTTGAGCGCCGCACCCACAAGCGCCTGATCGACATCACCAACTCCAGCCCCAAGACGGTCGAGGCTCTGATGGGCCTTGAGCTTCCCGCCGGCGTCGAGATCGAGATCAAGCTCTAATCCCTCGCTTCATTACATTTCGCGTCCGCAGACGCGAAACCAATGAAATCGTTTTTGGCCGCGACATGCGCGTGGACAAAAACACCTCTCAGTTTGTTTGTGTGCGAGCACAGCGAGTGCGCAAAACAAACTGTAAACCCAACTCAAAAAACGGCTCGCCGTTTTTTGAAATTACCTTTGTTGCTCTACCCAAAAGCCTGTCAACTTGCGTGAGACAGGCGGGGTCAAGTCGGCAGAGCAATGGCGGGAGTTGCCGCTAACTAAGCCGACCAATAACCTTAATAGGAGGATCATACATGAAAGCAATCATCGGCAGAAAAGTTGGCATGTCTCAGATCTTCGACGAGAAGGGTCACGTGATCCCGGTCACCGTTATCGAGGCCGGTCCCTGCGTGGTCACTCAGAAGAAGACCAACGAAAAAGACGGTTATGAGGCTGTCCAGCTCGGCTACGAGGACATTCGCGAAGCGAAGCTCTCCAAGCCCGAAGTCGGCCATCTGAACAAGGCCGGCGTTTCCCCCAAGAAGTACCTGCGTGAGTTCAACCTTGACAACGCCTCCGAGCTGGAGCTCGGCGCCATCATCAAGGCTGACACCTTCAAGAGCGGCGACTTCGTCGACGTGACCGGCACGAGCAAGGGTCACGGCTACACTGGTGTCATCAAGCGCTGGAACGCCAGCCGCGGTCGTATGACGCACGGCGGCGGTCCTGTTCACCGTCACGCCGGTTCCATGGGCTCCACCACCGACCCCAGCCGTATCTTCAAGGGCAAGATCGGCCCCGGCCAGTATGGTGTGGAGACTGTCACCATCCAGAACCTTGAGGTCGTCAAGGTCGATCCCGAGCTCAATATGCTCGTTGTCCGCGGCGCGGTCCCCGGCCCCAAGGGTAGCCTTGTGACCGTGAAGACCACTGTCAAGGTCCACAAGATCAAGCAGGCTGGTGCCGACATCAGCAAGAACCCGCAGAAGGCTTCCGGCCGCAACCCGCAGAAGGCTTCCGCCAGAAATATGTAAGGAAAGGAGTGCTTGAGAAATGTCTACGATTAAAGTTGTCAGCATGACCGGCGCTGAAGTCGGTTCCGTCGAGCTGAACGACGCGATCTTCGGCATCGAGCCGAACATGAGCGTTGTTCACGAAGTCGTCAAAAATCATCTCGCCAACTGCCGTCAGGGGACGCAGAGCGCTCTGACCCGCGCTGAGGTTTCCGGCGGCGGCAGAAAGCCGTGGCGTCAGAAGGGCACCGGCCGCGCCCGTCAGGGCAGCACCCGCGCGCCCCAGTGGACGCACGGCGGTATCGTGTTTGCCCCCAAGCCCCGCAGCTACAGCTATGTGCTGAATAAGAAGGTCAAGCGTCTGGCTCTCAAGAGCGTGCTGTCCGCCAAGGCAGCGCAGGGCGAGATCGTCGTTGTCGACAAGATCGCGCTCGACGCTATCAAGACCAAGGACTTCCGCAGCTTCCTCTCCGCAGTCAAGGCTGACGGTAAGGCTGCCGTCATCACTCCCGAGGTCAACGAGGTCGTCGTCAAGAGCGCCCGCAACCTGCCCGGTGTCACCACCGCGCCCGCGAAGCTCATCAACGTCTACGATCTGCTCAACGCCAAGACCCTCGTGATCGATAAGGAAGCCCTCGCAGTTATCGAGGAGGTGTTCGCATAATGGCTAACGTTTACGACATCATTATTCGTCCCATCATCACCGAGCGCTCCATGGTCGACGTTGCGAACAAGAAGTATGTGTTCGAAGTTGCCAAGGATGCCGGCAAGGTGGAGATCAAGAACGCTGTTGAGACCGCTTTCGGCGTTAAGGTCGCCAAGGTCAACACGCTCAACGTCAGCGGCAAGGCCAAGCGCCTCGGCGCCGGTCGCCTGGGCAAGACCCGCAGTTGGAAAAAGGCCTATGTCCAGCTCGCTGAAGATTCCAAGACCATCGAGTTGTTCGAGGGCATGGTGTAAGGAGGATTTGAGAAATGGCTATTAAGACGTTTAAGCCCACTACCCCCTCCCGCCGTCACATGACTGTGTCCGCCTTCGAGGGGATCGACAAGAAGGCCAAGCCCGAACGCAGCTTGGTCGAGTCTCAGAAGAAGCACGCCGGCCGCAACAGCTACGGCCGCATCACCGTCCGTCATCACGGCGGCGGCAACAAGCAGAAGTACCGCATCATCGACTTCAAGCGCGACAAGATGGATGTGCCCGCAACCGTCCTGCGCCTGGAGTACGACCCCAACCGCAGCGCGTTCATCGCTCTTGTCCAGTACGAGGACGGCGAGAAGCGCTACATCATCGCTCCTGTCGGTCTGAAGGCCGGTGACAAGATCATCTCCTCGGCCGCTGCCGATATCAAGCCGGGCAACTGCCTGCCCATCGCCAACATCCCTGTCGGTACCGTCATCCACAACATTGAGATGCACCCCGGCAAGGGCGCTCAGCTCGTCCGCTCCGCCGGTACCGCTGCGCAGCTGATGGCGAAGGAGAACGGCGACGCTCAGATCCGTATGCCCTCCGGCGAGGTGCGCATCGTCCGCACCAACTGCATGGCCGTCATCGGTCAGGTCGGCAACATCGATCACGAGAACGTTCACATCGGTAAGGCCGGCCGCAAGCGTCACATGGGCGTCCGTCCGACCGTCCGCGGTTCCGTCATGAACCCGAACGACCACCCCCACGGCGGTGGTGAAGGTAAGAGCCCTGTCGGTCACCCCGGTCCCATGACCCCGTGGGGCAAGCCGGCGATGGGTTACAAGACCCGTTCGAAGAAGAACCCGACGAACAAGTTCATCGTCAAGCGTCGTAACGATAAGTAAGAAGGAGGCAATGTAAAAAATGAGCAGAAGCATCAAAAAAGGCCCGTTTGTTGCCCCTGAGCTTATCAAGCGAGTCGAAGAACTGAACAAGACCGGTGAGAAGAAGGTCCTCAAGACCTGGAGCCGCAGCTCCACGATCTTCCCCTCCTTTGTCGGTCACACGATCGCCGTCCACGACGGTCGCAAGCACGTTCCTGTTTATATTCAGGAAGACATGGTCGGCCACAAGCTGGGTGAGTTCGCTCCCACCCGCACGTTCCGCGGCCATACCAAGACGAAATAAGGAAGGAGAATGCAGAATATGGAAGCTAAAGCTTATCTGAGATATGTCCGCATCTCTCCCCGCAAGGTCCAGATCGTCTGCGACCTGATCCGCGGTAAGGACATCAACACTGCCATGGCGCTCCTGATGCAGACCCCCAAGGCTGCGTCCGAGCCTCTGGTCAAGCTCTTAAAGAGCGCTGTCGCCAACGCCGAGAACAACTTCAGCATGGATTCCTCCAAGCTGTACGTGTCCGAGGTCTACGCGACTTCCGGCCCCATCCTCAAGCGCATGATTCCCGCCAGCAAGGGCCGCGGCTACCGCATCAACAAGAGAACCTCTCACGTGACGCTCGCCGTCGCTGAGAGAGACTAAAGGGAGGAGACAGTTTCATGGGACAGAAAGTTAATCCCCACGGCATGCGCGTCGGCGTCATCAAAGACTGGGACTCCCGCTGGTATGCCAGAGACGAGAAGGTCGGCGACCTGATCGTTGAAGATAACAAGATCCGCAAGTTCGTCAAGAAGAGCCTGTACGGTGCAGGCGTGCCCAAGATCGAGATCGAGCGCAGCAACGATGTTGTGACTCTCTTCGTTCATTGCGCCCGCCCCGGCATGGTCATCGGCAAGGACGGCGCGGAGGTCGAGAAGCTGCGCCTTGCAGTTGAGGCTCTGATCGGCAAGAAGGTCAAGCTGAACATCGTCGAGGTCCGCAATCCCGACATGAACGCTCAGCTCGTCGCTGAGAACATCGCCCAGCAGCTCGAGAAGCGTATCTCTCACCGCCGTGCGATGAAGAACGCCATGGGCCGCGCCATGCGCGCCGGTGCCAAGGGCATCAAGTGCTGCTGCTCCGGTCGTCTCGGCGGCCGCGAGATCGCCGGCGTTGAGCACTATCACGAGGGCACCATCCCCCTGCAGACCATCCGTGCCGACATCGAGTACGGCTTCGCCGAGGCTGCGACCACCTTCGGCCGCATCGGTGTGAAGGTTTGGATCTACAAGGGCGAGGTCCTGACCCAGACCCTGCGTACCACCCCGCGTACGCTCGATACCACCAAGCCCTATGAGGAGCGCCGCGAGCGTCGTCCTCGCCGCGACGGTGACCGTCGTCCCCGCCGTGATGGTCAGGGCGGCTATCAGCGCCGTGAAGGTGGCTTCAACCGCGGCAACGGCAACCGTCCCCAGGGCGGCTACCGCAAGCCGGCTGAAAATAAGGAAGGAGGCGCTCAGTAATGCTTCTGCCGAAGAGAGTCAAATATCGTCGCGTTCAGCGCGGTCGTATGACCGGCAAGGCGACCCGCGGCAACACCATTACTTATGGTGAGTTCGGCCTCCAGGCCACCGAGCCCGCGTGGATCACCAGCAACCAGATCGAGGCGGCCCGTGTCGCTATGACCCGTTACACCAAGCGTGGCGGTCAGGTCTGGATCAAGATCTTCCCCGATAAGCCCGTTACCAAGCAGCCTGCCGAGACCCGTATGGGTTCCGGTAAGGGCTCTCCCGAGTATTGGGTAGCAGTTGTCAAGCCCGGCCGTATCATGTTTGAGATCGCCGGTGTTTCCGAAGAAGTCGCGCGTGAGGCGCTCCGTCTGGCCAGCCACAAGCTGCCCATCAAGACGAAGATCGTCAAGCGCGAGACCGAGACCCAGGAAGTAGGTGAATGAGATGAAGGCAAGTGAAGTTCGTGCCATGAGCGTCGCAGAGCTGAACACCAAGCTCGACGCCCTGAAGAAAGATCTGTTTTTGCTGCGTATGCAGCACGCGACGAATCAGCTGGATAATCCCCAGAAGCTCGTCCAGACCAAGCGTGATATTGCCCGAGTCAAAACCATGATCCGTGAGAAGGAGGAGAAGTAAGATGGAAGAGAAGAGAATTTCCTCCCGTAAGGTCCGCGTTGGCAAGGTCGTTTCCGACAAGATGGACAAGACTGTCGTCGTTGCGATCGCTGACCGCGTGGCGCATCCCCTGTATAAGAAGATCGTCGGCCGCACCTATAAGCTCAAGGCCCACGATGAGAACAACCAGTGCGGTATCGGCGATACCGTTAAGGTGATGGAGACCCGCCCGCTGTCCAAGGACAAGCGTTGGCGCGTGGTCGAAATCGTCGAGAAAGCTAAGTAAGGAGGTACCGGAACAATGATCCAGCAGGAAAGCTATCTGAAGGTTGCCGATAACACCGGTGCCAAGGAGATCAAGTGCATCCGCGTTCTCGGTGGCTCCGGCCGCAAGTACGGCAACATCGGCGATATCATCGTCGCGTCCGTGCGCAAGGCTGCTCCCGGCGGCCAGGTGAAGAAGGGCGAGGTCGTCAAGGCCGTTATCGTCCGCTCCGCCAAGGGCGTCCGCCGCGAAGACGGCACCTATGTCCGCTTCGATGAGAATGCTGCGGTCCTGATCAAGGACGACAAGAACCCCAGCGGCACCCGTATCTTTGGGCCCGTCGCTCGCGAGCTGCGTGAGAAGGACTTCCTCAAGATCCTCTCCCTGGCTCCGGAAGTTGTCTAAGGAGGGCTTGAAGAATGGCTATGAATGTGAAGAAGGGCGATACCGTTATCGTCCTGTCCGGCAAGGACAAGGGCAAGCAGGGCAAGGTGCTCGGCACCGTTCCCAGCGAAGCCAAGGTCGTCGTGGAGGGCATCAACATGGTGACCTGCCACGTCAAGCCCCGCAAGCAGGGCGAGACCGGCGGCATCGTGCAGCGTGAAGCCGCGATGTACGCTTCCAAGGTGCAGGTCGTGTGCCCCAAGTGCAACAAGGGCACCCGCATCGCGCACAAGATCGCTGATGGCAAGAAGTCCCGCGTGTGCAAGCACTGCGGCGCTGAGCTTTAAGAAAGGAGAGTAGTTCACAATGGCAAGACTGAAGGAACAGTACAAGGCAGAAGTGGCGCCCGCTCTCTATAAGAAGTTCGGCTACAAGTCCACCATGCAGATCCCCAAGATCGACAAGGTCGTCGTGAACGTCGGCTGCGGCGAGGCCAAGGAGAATGCCAAGGTCCTCGAGGCGGTCGTGCGCGACCTGACCACCATCACCGGCCAGAAGGCCATCGTCACCAAGGCGAAGAAGTCCATCGCAAACTTCAAGCTGCGTGAGGATATGCCCATCGGCGCGAAGGTCACCCTCCGCGGCGACAAGATGTGGGAGTTCCTCGATCGCCTCTTTAACGTTGCGCTGCCCCGTGTCCGCGACTTCCGCGGCATCAGCGCCAACGCTTTCGACGGCCGCGGCAACTATGCCCTGGGCATCAAGGAGCAGCTGATCTTCCCCGAGATCGAGTACGATAAGATCGACAAGATCCGCGGTATGGACGTCGTTATCTGCACCACCGCTCAGACCGACGAAGAAGCCCGCGAGCTGCTGACCCTGGTCGGCGCTCCCTTTGAACGCTAAGTAGGAGGATAGTAAAATGGCTAAGAAATCTATGATTCTCAAGCAGCAGGCTCCTGCTAAGTTCTCCACCCGCCGCTACAACCGCTGCAAGATCTGCGGCCGCCCCCACGCGTATCTTCGTGACTACGGCGTCTGCCGTATCTGCTTCCGCGAGCTGGCTTACAAGGGCGAGATCCCCGGCGTTCGCAAGGCCTCCTTCTGATCTTTTTCCGTTATACTTCGTTGAAGCTCCTTGGCGTACACAAAGTACGCCGGCGTCGCTTCGCCTCGTCTAACGAAAAAATCTCAAGAAGGACCTGTGGTTGAAAGACTTTTCAACCGCACGCCCCCTCGGAGCTTGAGTCTCCGAAACAAACTCATAACCACGAACGTTGCGATATGGACGTTCTGGCGATAAAGGATCGCGAAAGGTCAGTGTCAATTACGCGTGTTCACACGCGTGCGGGCACGCTCCAAATTGGCACTGATACCTCGTGACCTAAACGGTCAATGACCGTAACTCTAAATCAGGAGGATTTACACTATGCATATCACTGACCCCATTGCGGATATGCTCACTCGCATCCGCAACGCAAACAGTGCCCGTCATGACACTGTGGATGTCCCCGCCTCCAACATGAAGAAGAGCATCGCTCAGATTCTGCTGGACGAAGGCTACATCAAGAGCTATCAGATCGTTGACGATGGTACCCAGGGCACGATCTACATCACCCTGAAGTACAACGGCAAGGACAAGGTCATCACCGGCCTGCGCCGTGTCAGCAAGCCCGGTCTCCGCGTTTACGTCGGCGCAGATGAGCTGCCCCGCGTGCTCCGCGGTCTCGGTATTGCCATCGTCTCCACCTCCAAGGGCGTTATGACCGATAAGGCTGCTCGCGCGGCTCACATCGGCGGCGAAGTCCTTGCGTTCGTGTGGTAAGGAGGGTATAGAACAATGAGTAGAATTGGTAAAATGCCCGTTGCCATCCCTGCCGGTGTCGAAGTCACCGTTGCGGAGGGCAACCTTGTCACCGTCAAGGGCCCCAAGGGTACCCTGACCCAGCAGCTCGAGCCCAGCATGACCATCAAGCAGGAAGGCGCCGAGGTCCTCGTTTCCCGTCCCGATGACGGCAAGGAGAGCCGCGCTCTGCATGGCCTGACCCGCGCTCTGCTGCACAACATGGTCGTCGGCGTCACCGATGGCTACAAGAAGACGCTCGAAGTCAACGGCGTTGGCTATCGTGCCGCCAAGGAGGGCAACAAGCTCGTCCTGAACATCGGCTACTCCCACACCTGTCTCTTATACACATCTCCGAGCCCACGAGACCGAGGCTGATCTCGT
>URQY01000010.1 GCA_900550165.1 uncultured Eubacteriales bacterium | reverse complement strand
TCTCTTCGGAAAGAGAATACCCCCTTTGCCCCGCGCGCACCTCCATGCAATGGAGCATTTCCTGCAACTCATGCAGGGAAAATTGCAAAGTTGTAAACCTTTTATAAAATAACGGTTGATAGTAGAGCGGGGCCGTGTTATGATTGGCCCAGTTTTTGTGAAAAACGGGAGGGTCACCATGAAAAACATCAAAACAAGAGACATGATCTACTGCGCGCTGTTCGCCGCGCTGACGGCGATCGGCGCATTCCTGCACTTCCAGCTCTTCCAGGCGACGATCACGCTGCAGTTCTTCTTCACGGCCATGGCGGGTCTGCTGCTGGGGGCCAAGCTCGGCGCGCTGTCGCAGCTGCTCTATGTGGCGCTGGGTCTGGTCGGTATCCCCATCTTCGCGGCGGGCGGCGGCTTCAGCTATGTCTTCAACCCCACGTTCGGCTTCCTGCTGGGCCTTATCCCCACGGCGTGGGTCATCGGCAAGATCGCCGAAAAGGACCGCTCCGTGCCGCGCCTGTTCCTCGCCTGCTTTGCGGGCCTTGCGGTGCTGTACCTCGTGGGTCTTCCCTATATCGCGCTGATCGTCAACGTGTATAAGGGCGGCGCGGTGAGCGCGATGAAGCTTGCCACGGCGTATATGCTGCCCTACCTTCCCGGCGACTGCCTGAAGATCGTCGTCAGCGTGATCCTTGCCCCGCGCATCCTGAAGGCCATGGAGCGCAATTCATAAAAAATTTATCAATTTGTTGCATTTGCAACTTCTATAAAGTCGGAAGAATGTGGTAGACTAACGCCAGTGAAAGGCAAGCAAAACATTCACATTTTTTAAGATAAAACTTTATGGAGGTAGTAACTATGAAAAAGTGGCTTTGCAAGGTTTGCGGTTATATCTATGAAGGCCCCGAGGCTCCCGCGGAGTGCCCCGTGTGCCATGCCAAGAGCAATATGTTCGAAGAGGTCAAGGGTGAGCTGAAGCTCGCTGCCGAGCACGAGTTCGGCGTTTACGGCAAGACCGTGAAGAACAACCCCGACATCTCCGAGGAGGACAAGAAGTATATCTTCGAGCAGCTGATGGCCAACTTCAACGGCGAGTGCAGCGAGGTCGGTATGTACCTCTGCATGGCGCGCATCGCCCACCGCGAGGGCTATCCCGAGATCGGCCTGTACTGGGAGAAGGCGGCCTACGAAGAGGCGGAGCACGCCGCGAAGTTCGCCGAGCTGCTCGGCTCTGACCTCGAGCCCAACATGAAGGCCAGCACGAAGGACAACCTCGCCTGGCGTGTCGACTGCGAGTTCGGCGCGACGAGCGGCAAGTTCGACCTCGCCGCCTGCGCGAAGAAGAACGGCCTCGACGCCATCCACGACACCGTCCACGAGATGGCCCGCGACGAGGCCCGTCACGGCAAGGCGCTCAAGGGTCTGCTGGAGCGCTACTTCAAGTAAGCCGAAGGCACTGAAAAATCAAGCGATTTTTAAGGGGAAGCTGAGAGATCGGCTTCCTCTTTTTTGCGCCGCGGGAGAGCGGGGGAGTGGATAAAAAGGTGGATGTGCGTTCCTGCTTTCGCCAATAAAATCATCAAAAGTGGCAATTTAAAAAGTGGATATTGCTATGATATACCTTTGCGTGTTCACGAAACAAGATGTTTGAACTTCTGTCAAGCGCCTATCCGATAACATAGCGGAAATCAAGTTGAGATTTTGCCCCTCGGATGATATGATACGGGAAAACCTGTGAATAATAAACGAAGGAGGGCGAATTCTATGAAACGAAGGAAGCTGCTGTATACATTTCTCGGCCTTCTTGCGCTCATTTTCGGCGCGTTTGCGCTGATGAAGCAATGGGAGGCGAAGGTTTCCTGCGTCCCGAACGAGGAGCGCACGGCCATCCGCCTGATCGCCCAAAATGCGCAGATCGATGCAATCACACTGAAATACGACGACGGCTTTTTACAGCTCAAGCAGGAAACGGGCGAGCTGAGCATCCGCGGCTGCGGCACGGAATATGTGAGAATTGATTACCTCGACCGCAGCGGCGAGCGGCACCATACGGATTTTAAGATCGACGCTTCGGCGAATTCCCTCCTCATCGCGCGGCTCAATGCTGCGGGGATAGAAGAAGAGTCTCGCGCCTATTGAGGCGGCAAAAAGAAAGGATCGGGAGCATGAAAAAACCCAAGATAATGAAACGCTGCGCGCTTGCGCTTTTGCTTGCCGCCCTCGTGCTGAGCGGCTGCGGCAAGCGGGATGAGCCTGACGCGCCTGAGCAGACGGCGCAGACGGTGGAGTACAGCAACCTCAGCGACGCATCCTCCAAGGAACTGCTCGCAAAGCTTTTTGCGGACGCGGGGATCGCGCCGGAGCGCTCGGACAAATTCTTTGCCTGCCTTGACCAGTTCAACAGCAGCGTCAAAGCAGAATGGCTGACGGCCGGCTTTGAAACGGCCGCCCCCACGGAGACGAAGTACGACCCCTACGAGATGCAGGATATGTGGATGGAAAAGCAGGGGGACTTCCCCGGCTACAACTGCCGCATCACGGCCTTTTTGCTCTTCGGCGACCACATCGCCGCCGGCGCGGACCAGCCGGAAACCAACGGGGAAGATTCGCTCTTCATGGATCTTGAAACGCTCAAGCGCGATTCGGACGTCCTCTGCGGAAAGAGCACGGCGGACTTCTGCGCCCTGTTTGCGCCGGTGGAGGCGGCGGAGTCGACAAAGCCCTCCGTGCAGGCCGAGGCTCTGCGCAAGGGCTGGGCGGAGCGCGGCGTCACCTTCTCAGACGGCGGGTGCAGCATGATCTCCGTCGTCTTCCACGACCGCTTTTCTGATACGGAGAATACGCTCTTCATCGGGCACGTCGGCATTCTCCTCCCCGCCGGGGACGATGGGCTCTATTTTGTCGAAAAGGTCGCCTTTCAGGAGCCGTACCGCCTGACGAAGTTCGAGAGCCGTGCCGCGCTCAAAAGCTATCTCATGGCAAAGTACGACACCGGCTGGGGACAGGATACAACGCCCCCGTTTCTCATGGAAAACGATGTCCTGATGGACGATGCGGCGCGCTGAGTGAAAATCGGACGGCCCGGCACTGCACCTTTGACCGGCGTGGTGCCGGGCTTTTTTTGCGTCCGCGTTTTCCGGTCTGCGCACGTTCCCTTTTGCATACCCATAGGGGAGAAGGGGGGCGGAGCATGAGAAAAAAAGGAACGGCGCTGCTCGTTTTGCTCGCACTGCTGCTTGCGGGCTGCGGAGAAAAGGTGCAGAGCCGCGCGGAGGAATGGCAGCAGCGCTACGCGCAGATGCAGGGCTACGAGGCGCTTGTGGACGTGGCGGTGCCGCGTGAGGACGAGACGCTGCACTATGCGCTTTCGATCGAGCGGTCGGGCGACACGGTGCGCGCGGCGGTCATGGAGCCGGAGGCACTTGCGGGCGTCACGGCGACGCTGACAGGTGATGCGCTGACGCTCGAATACGACGGTATGGCGCTGGACGCGGGGACGCTCTCGCCGCGCGTGAGCGCGCTGAGCTGCGTGCCGCTGGTGCTGGACGGCTTTTCCCGCGCGTATCTCGACAGCGTAGGCAGCGAGACGCTGGACGGGCAGGAGACGCTGCGCGCGGACTTTTCCATGACGCTCGGCGGCGAAACGCTCGGCGGGACCGTCTGGTTTGAGGACAGCGGCGCGCCGGTGTATGCCGAGGTGTGCGAAAACGGAAAAATTATTGCCGCGGCGGAGTTTACGAATTTTGTTTTTGATGATATACTACCTCCAAGTACACAGAATTAGACTGTGGTAGATCCCAAAGCAAGAGAGGGCGGAAGAGACCGTGGAAAGCACGCTCAAACGGACCTGGGCCGAGGTCGACCTCGACGCACTGGCCCATAATTATGAAGTGATATGCCGTCATGTCGGCGAAAAGACAAAGCTGCTTGGCGTCATCAAGGCGGACGCCTACGGCCACGGCGCGGTGCCGGTGGCGAAGGAACTGGAAGCGCTGGGCGCGAGCTATCTCGCCGTGTCGAACATCGACGAGTGCGAGGAGGTGCGTCGCGGCGGCGTTGCGCTGCCGGTGCTGATGCTGGGCTTCACGCCTGCTGACCAGGCGGAGCGCATTCTGGCGCTCGACATGACGCAGGCGGTGCAGAGCCTGGACATCGCCGAAGCGTTTTCCGACGCGGCGGTAAAGTGCGGCAAAAAGATGAAGGTGCACATCAAGCTCGATACCGGCATGGGCAGGCTCGGCTTTTTGTGCGATGAAGCGCATTTTGACGAGAGCCTGCGGGACATTCTGGCGGTGCTCAGGCTGCCGGGGCTCGACGTGGAGGGCGTTTTTACGCACTTCTGCGTCGCGGACGAGGAGGGCGAGGAGAACGTCGCCTTCACGAGGACGCAGCACGAGCGCTTTCTGCGCATGATCGGCGAGGCGGAGACACGCAGCGGCTTTCGCTTCAGGCTGCGCCACTGCTGCAACGCCGGCGGCATCGTGTGCTATCCCGAGTGGGCGGGCGATATGGTGCGCTGCGGCATCATCCTTTACGGCTCGGGCAGTCTTGCCGAGAAAATGGGCATGGAGCCCGTCATGTCGCTCAAAACGCGCGTTGCGACCGTGCGCGAACTTGCGCCCGGCACATCGGTGAGCTACGGGCGGACGTATTTTACCGAGCGGGAGAGCCGTATTGCGGTTTTGCCCATCGGCTACGCCGACGGTCTGCACCGCGCACTCTCGAACAGGATGGAGGTGCTCACGCCCTACGGCAGAGCCAGGCAGGTCGGGCGTATCTGCATGGATATGTGCATGATCGACGTGACGGACCTGCCGGAGGTGAAAAGCGGCGACGAGGTGGAGATCTTCGGCAAAAACGTCCTCTGCGCGGAGGATGCCGGGCAGTGCGGCACCATCCCGTATGAGCTGCTCTGCGCCGTGAGCAAGCGCGTGCCGCGCCACTATTTTCTGCACGGCAAGCGCGTGAGCGCCGACCTTGCGCCCCTGTAGGGGCACGGCGGACGCGCTGCGGGCATAGGATATCCCGGGGGCAGAAACGGGGAAAGTTGTGAGCTCCCGTATAAATTCCGCCCCCGCGTGGGAGAATGACAGTGGCCCCTGACAAAGGCCAGAGGGTACTTCTTCCGCTCGGAGTGTGAATAGCTAAGTGGATATCAATGTGAAACGCGGTGATATTTATTACGCCGATCTTTCGCCCGTGGTCGGAAGCGAGCAGGGCGGCGTGCGTCCGGTGCTCATCGTGCAGAACGACACGGGCAACCGATACAGCCCCACGGTGATCGCGGCGGCCATCACCTCGCAGACGAACAAGGCGAAGCTGCCGACGCATATCGCGCTCTCCGCGCCGGACTACGGTCTGCCGCGCGACAGCGTGGTGCTGCTCGAGCAGATCCGAACGCTTGACAAGCGGCGGCTGCGCGAGCGCATGGGGCGCGTGGACGGCGAACTGATGGAGCGCATCGACGCGGCCATCGCCGTGAGCTTCGGCCTGCAGAACACACAACTGGTATAGACCTCCCGGCGCGGACCGATATCGTGCGCGCCGGGAAGAAAAACGAGGAATACAGCATGAAAAAGAGAAACAACGCCTTTGCCCGCCTTGTGGGGCTGCTTCTGGTGAGCGCGACGGTGCTGACGCTGACGGTTGCCGCGACCGGCGGCGCGGGCACGAGCAGCGACCCGCTCGTGACCTTGAGCTACTTAAACGAAAAATTCCTGCCGCAGGTGCTCTCGGATGTGGACAAGAAGACTGCGAGCCGCGAAAAAGAGCTTTCTCAGAAGCTCACCGAGCAGGTGAAAAGCGAGACGAAGGCCTTTGAGCAGAAGTACGGCGCCTCGGGCGGCTCCTCCGGCGGCACGGCGTCGAGCTTTACGGTCGTCACGCTGAGTAAGGGGCAGACCCTTTCCATGGGCGTCGGCTGCGAGGCGATGCTGCGCACGGGCAGCGGCGTGTGCGTGGCAACAAGCAATCCGGGCCTTGTGGATGAGACGAGCGGCGCGTCCATTGCCGGCGGCGAAGCGCTGATCAAGAATCACCTTTACATGGCGACGCTGGAGGGCCACGGCGTGCAGGCCGGGGCAAACAGCACCAAGCTCCTCGTTCGCGGCAGCTACAGCGTGCAGTGACAACATAACAGAAAGCGCCTGCGCATAAAATAGCGCAGGCGCTTTTGCGTCGTGTGGGGAGGGAAGAGAGATGGACGTCTGGCGCGCGCTGCCCGAGGGACCGCTGTTCCGTTCCGCGCGGCTCGACTGTGCGCTCGCGCGTCTTCACGGCGCGCTCATCTGCGAGCGGGAGCGCGAGACGCTGCTCGCGCTTCCCTATGACGAGGAGGCGCCGTTCCCGCTGCCGGAGCTTTTTTGCCTGGCGCGCGTGGAGCGGGTGCGGGGACGGCGCTGCGTCATCTACCGGCTGGATGAGAAAAAATCCCCCGCGATATGGGAAAAATAAAAATTATGTCTACCATCTTGGGGAAAAGTATGCTATACTGACTCCGACTAACGAAGAGAAAAGAGGTCCTGCACGATGAAATGCCCCTATTGCGGCTACAAAGAGAGCAAGGTCATCGATTCCCGGCCCGCGGAGGAGGGCAGCAGCATCCGCCGCCGCCGCGAGTGCCTCTCGTGTGCCAAGCGCTTTACCACCTATGAAACGGTGGAGAGCCTGCCGATGGTCGTCATCAAAAAGGACGGCAGCCGCCAGAGCTTTGACAAGCGCAAGGTCCTGAACGGCATGATCCGCGCGTGCGAAAAACGCCCCGTTCCGTTCGAGGTGCTCGAGCAGAAGGCGGACG
The DNA here is from genome assembly GCA_900550165.1 of uncultured Eubacteriales bacterium. GTDB lineage: Bacteria > Bacillota > Clostridia > Oscillospirales > Oscillospiraceae > Hominicoprocola. The sequence goes on along the minus strand of URQY01000010.1, from coordinate 53,994 downwards.
AGATCGAGCAGACGCTGCAAAACTCGCTCGAGCGCGAGGTCAGCACCGAGTACATCGGCGAGCTGGTCATGGACAAGTTGCGCGCCGTGGACGAGGTGGCCTACGTGCGCTTTGCCTCGGTTTACCGCCAATTCAAGGACATCGACACCTTTATGAAGGAGCTCAACAAGCTGCTCGAGAGCAAGTGAGCTACAGGATATTCCGAATGGAGATTTCCTGCATTTCCGAGAGCACCCGAAGCTGCGACTGGAGCTCCGCGACACACGCGCGGAACTCGCCCTCGTCCTGCTCGAAGGCGAAGCTGTCCGCGCGGGCGAGGAGAGATTCAACCTCGTTGAGCTCATCGTGCTGCAGGATGATGTGAAAGTACGTCGCGTGTCTGTCCCAGCCTTGATGGAATGCGGCGAGGTCTGTGCGCACACTGTCCCAGTCCTCTGCCTGCGCGGTGCTCTGGAGCTGATCGAGCTCCGTGCACCAGTCCTCGACCAGGCGGTCGGCGACGGCGGCATTCACAAGCGTCGCGGAAAAGAGCGCGAGCAGCAGGCAAAACGGGATCCAGAAAAATCGCTTCATTTGGCGCCGTCCTTTCCGATACAGAGAATGTTGCCCGCGCTGTCGAGCGAGAGCAGAAAGATCTCTGACGGGGCGCGGTAGCCCTGCGCGCGCACCTGCTTTTGCAGCCATGCGGCATCTAAGCCCGCGAGCGAGAGGTTTTCACCCAGCACCCGCCCGTCGTTGATGAAAATGTGCGGGAGGAAGGTGTCGTCCTTGACGGGCTTTCCGAGCTGCTTGGGCGTTGCGGGCTGCTCGTCGGGGTAGAGGAGCACGGAGAGCTGTCCATCCGTTTCGAGCACGGCATATTTGACAGTCGTGAGGTCTGTCACGCCCTGCGAGCGCAGCTCTTCGATGAGCTCGTCGAGCGTGAAGCGGTTGTGGCGCATCGCGTCCTGCTGCACCTGACCGTCTAAAATGAGTGCCGTCGGGCTGCCGCAGATCAGCCGCCGCAGGCGGATAGAGCGCACGCTGCCCCACGAGAGCAGCATCGAGAGCGATAAGAGCGTGACGATCGGGATGACGCCGTTGAAAAGCGGAATGCCGAAATCCTGCATCGGCACGGCGGCAAGGTCCGAAATGAGCAGCGTGAGCACGAGCTCGATGGGCTCAAGCTCGCCGATCTGCCGCTTTCCGAGAAGGCGCAGGCCGATCATGATGAGAAAATAGAGCACGATCGTGCGGATAAAAGCAGTAGCCATAGTCATCCTCCCTTTTGGGGAGTTTGCCCCGCATGGGGGCGAAATAACCGCTTTCATCCGGAGAAGCTCCGGCTTGAAATAGATTCAAAAATCGCAGAGGAGAAAGGAGCTCATGGAGCAAACTCCATCATAAGCGCCAGCGCCCGCTTGTTTTGAGCAGGACGACGAGGTGGGAAGAGCATCGAAATTTCGGCGGATGCTTCCCCGTGCCCGTGGGCGCGCACACAGCCGACAAATATGCGGGCGACCGCAGAACAAAGGGGCTGTGACCACGGAAAAAGCGACAAATGACTGCGCATTTGTCCTTTTGACGAAGCGGCAGCACGCCGCAAAGGGGCATTTCTGCCCATTTTTCAAAAATCATCAAAAGGAGAATGTTATTTTATGTGCGGAATCGTTGGATTCATTGGCGGGGAGCAGGCGGCCCCCATTTTGCTGGATGGACTTGCACATCTGGAATACCGCGGATATGACTCCGCCGGCGTAGCCGTTATCTCGGCGCAGGGAAAGCTCCAGGTCGAGAAGGCGGTGGGTCGGCTCAAGGTCCTCAGCGAGCAGATCCACGGCGGCGCGGACCTGGAGGGCTGCATCGGCCTTGGCCACACCCGCTGGGCGACGCACGGCGCGCCGAACATCGTCAACTCCCACCCCCACGTGAGCGAGCACGGCAAGTTCGCCGTCATCCACAACGGCATCATCGAGAATTATGTCGAGATCAAGGAGTTCCTCATCGGTCAGGGCGTAACGTTCAAGTCCGAGACCGATACCGAGGTCGTGGCGCAGCTCCTCGAATTCTATTACAACGAGTGCCACGACTTTTTAGAGGCGGTGGGCCGTGTGCTGCGCCGCATTGAGGGCGCGTATGCCCTCGGTATGCTCTGCGCCGACTGCCCCGACCGCATCATCGCCGCGCGCAAGGATGCGCCGCTGCTGCTCGGCTACGGCGAGGGCTGCAATTTCCTCGCCTCCGACGTGACGGCCATCATCAAGCACACGCGCGATGTCGCCTACATGGAGGACGGCGAGGTCGCCGTGCTGACGCGCGACGGCATCGAGGTCTACGACGCGCTGGAGCAGAAGGTCGAAAAGAAGCACTTTACCATCGACTGGGAGGTCTCTGCCGCGGAAAAGGGCGGCTACCAGCACTTCATGCTCAAGGAGATCATGGAGCAGCCCGAGGCGCTGCGCCGCGCGATCTCCCCGCGCCTGAAGGACGGCAGGGTCGTCTTCGACGATCTCAAGCTCCCCGTTGAGAAGATGCGCGAATTCACCCGCATTTTTATCGTCGCCTGCGGCTCTTCGTACCACGTCGGCATGATCGGCAAGTACAACCTTGAGCATCTGCTGCGCCGCAACGTCGAGGTGGTGCTGGCAAGCGAATTCCGCTACAGCGACCCCATCGTGGATGACAAGTCGCTCGTCATCGTCATCTCCCAGTCGGGCGAAACGCTTGACACCATGGCCGCGCTGCGCGAGGCGAAAAAGCGCGGCGGCTACATCCTTTCCATCGTCAACGTGGTCGGCTCGTCCATCGCGCGCGAATCGGACGATGTGCTCTACACCTGGGCAGGTCCCGAGATCGCCGTCGCAACGACGAAGGCCTACTCCACGCAGCTTGCCGTGCTCGATATGATCGGCCTTGCCTTCGGCGAGGCACTCGGCACGGTGAAAAAGGAGGAGTACGACGAGGCGGTGGCAGAGCTCCAGAAGCTGCCCGAGAAGATGGAGCAGTTCCTGGCGAGCGACAGCTGCAAGGACATCCCGAAGTACGCCTCGCAGTACTTCAACCACAACTCCGTCTTCTTCATCGGCCGCAATCTTGACTATGCGCTCGGTCTCGAGGGCTCGCTCAAGCTCAAGGAGATCAGCTACATCCACTCCGAGGCCTACGCCTCCGGCGAGCTCAAGCACGGCACGATCTCGCTCATCGAAGACGGAACGCTCGTCATTGCGCTCGGCACCTACGCTCCGCTTTTCGACAAGGCCATGAGCAACGTGGTCGAGGTCAAGGCCCGCGGCGCGGACGTCCTCGCGCTCGCGACCGAGAGCCATCGCGAGGAGATGGAAAAGACCGTCGAAAATGTTATCACCATCCCCGATACGGCGCAGATGCTGCTGCCGTCGCTCGGCGTGGTGCCGCTGCAGCTATTGGCATACTATATCGCGCTCCAGCGCGGGTGCGATATCGATAAACCTCGCAATCTTGCGAAGTCTGTCACGGTGGAGTGACCTAAGCTGAGAAAAGGAAGCCTGAGAGGGCTTCCTTTTTGTTTGCTCCCCTCGCGGGAGGAGCGGGGGGAGGCAGCGCTTGCCGGCGCTGCACGAACAAGGGAGGGGTATCTCTTTTTTGAAAAGAGATACCCCTCCCTTAGACCCACCCAGAGAAAATTTGCATTGGCAGTATGCGGCTTGAAGGGCTGCACGCGCTGCGCAGTGTAGGTGCGGTGTACATGGCTTCGCCATGAATCACTACTGTTCGTTACCACTCTCAACCGCGCGCACTCCGTAGCGCGCGAGTGACGGTAGTCTGGCGGCGGACTGCGGTGCGCATCGGCGGCATTGCTTCGCTCGCCGCCGATCGGGGAGATGGCGCTGATTCGAGGAAGCCTCTGCGAGGGAAATTGCGGCATTGCTTCGCTCGCCGCGCTCTTCAAATGATGAAAGAACGACCGCTTCAGCGGTCGTTCTTATATAAATAGGTCATTGTAGCTTTTTCCGAGGGCCTGACAGAGCGCTTTCATCTCATCCGGATAAATATGGCGCTGGCCGACCTCGATCTTAGCGAGGGCACTTCGTGTCAGATCACAGCCGAGCACTTGCAGCTTCGCCGAGAGCTGTTCCTGCGTCAAGCGGCTTTCCTTCCGAAGCTGCGCGAGATGCGCGCCGAGACGTTTTGAATATTCGTAGTCCAAGCCCAACACCTCCTGTGCTGATTTCGCACATTTCGGTATTGAGTTTATCCGCAAAGGTCATTATAATTGCACTATATCAGTGCAATTATAAATTTTTCTTGAAGAAAGGAGAAGACCATGGAAGAATATAAGAAGATGTACCTGCTTTTGTTCAACGCCATCACGGACGCATTGGAACAAATGGAAAAGCAAAACTACGGCTCTGCCAAAGAAACCCTCATCACCGCCCAGCAAAAGACAGAAGAAATTTATATGTCAGCAGAACCCTAAAAGCGGCGGCGAGCGAAGCAATGCCGCCGATGCGCAGGCAGTCCGCCGCCAATCTACCGTCACTCGCGCCCCACGGAGTAGGGCGTGGTTGCAGCATGAACCGACACGCAGAAGGCTCGTGGCGCAGCCACGTACACCGCACCTACACTGCGCAGCGCGTGCAGTCCTTCAAGCCCAAAACCCACAATGTCGGGGGTCGAGGGGGACGCCCCTCGCCTTTCTCTGGGGGTTCAAAAGGGGGTATTCTCTTCGGAAAGAGAATACCCCCTTTGGCTATTTTCATTTTTACAACAACTAAAATGCTCTTACTTGCAGCACAGCTGCGAGAAATACCCGTATCCGCACAGCACACTGTAGTAGCCGTGGAGCGACTCGTTGACGGCGGCGTCGCCGCAGTCGATGTGCAGGGTGTGGTCGTGAATGGAAAGCAGCTTTGCCTCCGGGGAGATGATCTGGATGTTCTTCTTCCCCACGGCCTTCAAGATGCGGGCGCTGAACTGGTGGTTGCCGCGGCCGAACACAAAGCCCTGACCGCCGATGGGCGAAACGATGATCTTCATCCTGCCGTCCCTGGCATACTCCCAGAGCTGCTGCTCGGTCACGTCTTTCGCGACGAGCTTTCCGTCCTTCACCACATCCACGCCCAGCAGCTCATAGTCGATGCCGAGGCGCTGCGAGATACACTTGGCGGAGGACCCGGAGCCGACGGCATAGTAAACGCCCGGCTCCATATGCTCTTCGAGATACGCCGCGATGACGTTCATCTGGTCGGCCTCGGTCGAAAAGCCGCTCTGCTTCATCGACTGCAGGCGCTCCGGCTGATCGGGCACGCGCATCACACCGTAGAGCTTGGCGGAAACATGGCCCGTGCGGTACGCGTCCTCGTCGAGATCGACGACCTCGCGCTGCGAGCTCGTCATCTCCGTGCCCTGGGCGATCGTTGCGGCGACCATACCCGCGGACTCGGGGTCGAGCGCAAACACGGCGGACTGGATCTTGACGCCCGCCGGGATGCCGAGCACCGGCACGCTCTCGCCGATGGCCTCGCAGATGTTGCGGGCCGTTCCGTCGCCGCCTGCAAAGAGCAGAAGGACAACGGAGGCTGCGGCGATATTCTTCGCCGCAGCCATCGTGTCGAGAGGAGACGTCTCATGAAGAGACTGCGTATGAACCACTGTATAGGGGAGCTCCAGCTTCCGGCACAGGCTCTCGCCCATGTCGCCGGAGGCGGTGTAGATCATGATCTGCTCGCGGTGGGGCATCAGCAGGCGAAGCGCGCGCTCCGCCTTGCTGTTTGCTTCGGGTACGGCGCCCTTTTCGCGCGCCATGGCCAGCACAGCCTGCCCGTCGGTGCCCTTGAGCGCGACCTTACCGCCCATACCCGCGATGGGGTTGACGATGAGGCCAAGCTTCACGATCTCAGGCGAGGCCATTCTGCTTCTTGTAGGCGCGCCAGGTCACGCACAGCTCGCGCCAATCCTTGATGTGATCGTTCTCCAGCTTGGAGATGGGGCCGGCATACGGCGCGTTGAGCACGACCTCGGGCGTGGTGTACGCCTCGTTGCTGATCTGCACGAGCGCGTCGACATACTCGTCGATATCCGCCTTGGAGTAGGACTCGGTCGGCTCCGGCGTGAACGGCTCGGGCACGATAAGCGGGTGATGGCTCGCGAAGAAGCGCTGGAAGCCGAAGTCGAGCAGGTGACGGTTGACGTCCTCGGCGCTCACGCCGGTATCCTTGTAGAGCTTTTCGAAGCTGTAGCGCACCTGCTCGAGGCGGTTGGGAGCCTCCTCAGCCCAGGACATCGAAACACCCTTGACCTCGGTGAGCATACGCTTCATCATGTAGTTGTTGTTCAGAATGGCGGTCTCGGCCACGGTCTTCAGACCGTCTCTGCCGAGGCTCATGATCCACGCGTAGGCGCGCAGGACCGCAGCGAGAGAGCCGTGGAACTGACGGACCTTGCCGATGGAATACTCGCCGTCGTAATCGGTGTAGTACTTCTTGCCGTCGAAACGGACGCGGGGACGGGGCAGATACTTTTCAAGCTCTGCGCTCACGCACTGCGCCGCGCAGCCGGGGCCCATGCAGCCATGGGGAGAGGAGAAGGCCTTGTGCAGGTTGAAGTGGCACAGGTCAGCGCCGAGCTCCTTGGCGCGCACGATGCCGAACAGACCGTTGTAGTCCGCCATATCGCAGACGCACAGGCCGCCCGCCTCATGCACAACATCGACAAACTCGCGGATGATGGGGTTGAACACGCCCGTGTCCTCGGGGTTGGTGATGAAGATACCGGCGGTCTTCTCGCTCACGGCAGCCTTCAGCGCCTCGATGCTGGGGTAACCGTTGGCCTCGGGATAGAGGCTGATGACCTCAAAGCCCTTGGTGGCAGGGGCGGCGGAGTCGATGGGGTGGGAGAGGATCGTGGTGATGATCTGGGTGCGCTGATTCTCCTCGCCGCGGTCACGGAAATACTTCTTCAGGACGGCTGCGTTGGCATAAATGCCCTGGCCGCCGCCGCCGGGCTGGAAGGAGACAGCGTCGAGACCGGAGATCTCCTTCATGATCTGCTCGAAATCATAGATGAGCTTCAGCACGCCCTGGCTGGTCTCATCGTCCTGATAGGGGTGCATCTCGGTGAACTTGTGGGAGCGGACGAACTGCTCGTTGATCTTGGGGCTGTACTTCATCGTGCAGGTGCCCAGGCCGATATCGACGTTCAGGTCCTGACCGATGGTCTCCTGGGACAGGCGCAGGAAGTGACGCAGCACCTGGGGCTGTGCAAGCTCCGGCAGGTCGGGCTTCTGCTTGCGCTTGAGGGATGCGGGCATGAGAGCGGAGACGTCGCCGGTGACCTTGGAGGCCTCCTCAGACACGTCGGGCACCAGCACGCCGCGGCTGCCGGGCACGCTCTGCTCATAGATGATGGATTCGTCCCACTGTGCTTCGTGGAAATTTCTCTTCTTCAGTTCAGACATGGTTTCTTCCCCCTCCCTTACAGGATCTCAGCGAGCGCATCGGCCAGCTTGTCGATATCGCTCAGCGCGGTCTTTTCGGTGACGCAGACCAGCATGGACTGGCCGAGCTGCGGCATCTCGCGGCTGAGATCATAGCCGCCGAAGATGTGCTTGGCAAGCAGCGCCTTATTGATCTCAGCAACGGTCTTGCCCGTGCCGTCGAAGTTCAGCACGAACTCCATGAAGCTGTGGCTGCCGGCATACGGCATCGTCACGCCCTTGAGACCGGCGAGCTTCTTCTGCGCGTAGTTGCTCTTGTAGAGGATGTTTTCGCCCAGCTCACGCATACCCTCGGGGCCCATCAGGGCAAGGTACACGGCGGCGGTAACGGTCCACAGGCCCACGCAGGTGCCGAGGTACTCAACGCCCTTATCGCGGACATAGTAGCTCGTGCGCTCGGGCAGGGCGCGGGAATAACCGAACTGGCCCTTGGAGTTCTTGAAGATGTTATGCAGGTGATGCGGATAGTTCATCACGTACTTTTCTTCCTGACGGGTGGCAAGATAGCCGCCGAGACCGGCGCCGAAGCTCATGTGGATGCCGAGGGGCTGGATCTCGCCGCAGGAAATGTCCGCGCCGTAATCGGCGGGCGGCTCGGTGATACCGAGGGAGGAAGGATCGGCGTAAACGACATATTCCGCGCCGACGGAGTGCGCCAGCTCGCCGATCTCCTTGCCCTGCTCTTCAAAGAAGCCGAGGAAGCAGGGGTTCTGGATGAAGACGGCGGCAACGTCGGAATCGAGCTTGGCCTTGAGGTCCTCGAGGTCCATCTGGCCGTTCTCCTTGGCCTTGACGCCGATGAGCTGCATTCCTTCGCAGTAGCAGGTCATCTGGGAGAGCAGATTAGGATTCATGTTCTCGGGCACGAGCGCCTTGCTGCGGCCGTTGATACGGCGGGACATCATCAGCGCCGTGGAAGCGGCCTGGCCGCCGTCGTAGGTCGGGAAGCTGACGACGTCGAGGTCGAGCAGCTCGCCCATCATGCTGGAGAACTCAAAGAACGCCTGGCACTTGCCGTGGTCGGCGTAGGTATCGCCGCTGTAAGCGGTGAGGAACTCGCTGCGGCCGTTGATCTCGTCGCAGATGGCGGGAACATAGTGGTCATAGCAGCCCGCGCCGAGGAAGCTGATGTTCTCTTCGCAGGTGGAATCCTCAGCGAGGATGGAGTTCATGTGCTTGCTCAGCTCCTGCTCGGTGGTGAAGGGAGCGGGAATGTCAAGCGGCTTTTTCATGCGGACTTCGTCGGGAATGAAGGAATAGATCTCCTCCACGCTCTTGGCCCCGATGAAATCCAGCATCTCTTTGCGGACAGCTTCATTGCTGTTCGGAATGTAAGGATACTGCATATCTGTGTGCCTCCTGTTGTAGTATTGTTGGTTGCTCAATGAAAGCTCTTCTCAGAGAAAGAAGATCGCGATGATCGGCAGCGTGAGCGCCGAGAGAAGCGTTGAGACAAAGATGCCGCGGCTGATAAAGCTGCTGTCGCGCTTCATCTGCAGGGCAAGCATCAATATCATCGACCCTGCCGGCACAGCCGCGCTGATGACGGTGAGACCGCTGTAGTACGTCCCGATGGGAAGCACCCTGCACAGCGCGAACACGATGGCCGGCATCAAAAGGAGCTTTGCCGCCGAGTAAACGTACACCCACGGGTCGCGGAATGACTCGCGGAACGAGTACGAGGCGAGTGACGAGCCGAGGATGATCATTGAAAGCGGCACCGTCATGCTGCCGGCCATGTACATGATATCCTTCACGACTGCGGGCGCATCGTAGCGCAGCAGGTAAAGGATGATGGACAAAAGCGTCATGATAAAGCCCGGCGTCAGCAGGTCACGGAGAGAAAAGCCTCTTCTCCCCCCCGGAGGGGAGAGAAGCTTCACTGCATAGGTGTTATACAGGAAGTAGTAGGCAAAGTTCAAAAGCGTGATCTCGTAGAACGCTGCGTTGCCGTAGAACGACTGCGCGAGCGGCGCGCCGACAAAGCCGGTGTTGCCGAAGACCATCAGGCATTCAAATTCTCTTCGATTCTCCTCCGGGACCCGCAGGAGCCGCGCGGCGATCTTTGCGACCGCGATCATCACGAAGTAGAAGACGAATCCGCCGCCGAGGACAATGAGCGCCGTGCTGCGCTCCCCCGGCTGTCCCGCCATTGAGTAGAGCAGCATGAGCGGATAGGTCACCGAAACGACCATTTGTGAGAGACTGCGGTTCGAGTGCTCGTCCAGTATGTGTACCTTTGCCAGCACAAGGCCGAGCAGAAGCATCACATAGAGCTTCAGCAGCGTTTGAAACAGCAGCTCAATGTCCATGCTTAGGCGTGGAGGATATCGAAGGTCTCGGGAAGGGTGCTGCCGCCGTCGATCACCTGCTCGGTGCCGGTGATGTACTTGGAATCGTCGGAAGCGAGGAACGCGACCAGATCGCCGATCTCATCGATGTTGCACAGACGCTTGAGGGGGATGAACGCGGCCATGTCGCGCATCGCGCTCTCGGGGTCCTCCGGACGGCTGTCGCGGCAGACCTGCTCCACCTTCGGGGTGCGGACCCAGCCGGGAAGAACGGCATTGACGGTGATACCGTGGGGACCGCCTTCATAGGCGAGCGCCTTGGTGAAGCCGAGGACCGCACCCTTGGTCAGCGCGTAGGTGCTCTGGCCCTCATCAACGACCTTCACACCAGTGACGGAGGAGGTGTTGATGATGCGGCCGTAGTTCGCCTTGAGCATATAGGGCCACACGGCTCTCGCCACGTTCCACACGCCCAGGATGTTGACGCCGATGATGAAGTCACGGGTCTTCGTGTCCATGTCCTCGAACTTGACGCGGCGGTTGACACCGGCGTTGTTGTGCAGGATGTCGATCTTGCCGTAGGTCTTGACCACGTCGTCGACCATCTGCTGGACCTGCTCGAGGTTGCTGACGTCGCACTTGCGGTAGTCGGTCTTCAGGCCGGCCTTCTTCAGCTCTTCGGCGGAGGCCGCAACAGCGTCCGTCAGGTCAACGAGGACGACGGTCGCACCGTGCTGGGCCAGGACCTTTGCGCAGCCAAAGCCGATGCCCTGGGCGGCGCCGGTAACAATTGCGATTTTTCCATCAAGATTTCCCATATTCTTACTCTCCTTTATGCATTGTTTGAATGAACTTAGGATGTCTTCCCTTTATGCCGTCATTATAAAAGCCCGCTCCGGATTTGTAACCAACCAAGCACAAAAAATCCGAACAACCAAAATCCTTTTTTGGCAAAATGGTTGCATTTTGTGTACATTCCGGGAAAATGTGCCGCGGACAAAAGCGCTGAAAAACGGACCGGCAAGCCTCCAAAAGGCCACCGGTCCGTCATTTTTTTCTGTTTATTTTTATTCCGTGCCGGCGCGGACGCCGGTAAAGTAGCTGTTGCCCAGCCCGTCGCTGTATACGCCGCGCAGCCCCTCGCGCAGAAGCGAGGCCGTGCCGTCGAAGTACACGGGTGAGAGCGCCGTCTCGCTGAGCAGCATGGTCTCGGCATCGTGTAGGAAGGCCGTGCGCGCCACCAGGTTTTCAGACTCCTTGGCAACGCCCATCAGCACATCGTAGGTGCCGTTCTCATAGCTGATCAGATTCTGCTCATCCTCGCTGCACCAGCGGTCGAGAAAGCTCATCGCGTCGTCATAGAGCGCGATGACCTTCTGCAGTGCAAGCTCGTAATTGCCCTCTTCCACGCGGCTGTCATATTCCGTCTGCGTCACGCCGCGCAGTATCACGTTCACACTGAGCGTGGAGGACCACATCTGCTGCAGCGCCGCGGCGACAGCGTCATTTTCCGTGTTGCTGACGTACAAAAGCTCGACCGGCGGGAACATCGCCGTGCTGTAATAGCCCGCAAAGGTCAGTTCCTGCTGCGCCTCGCTCTGCCGCTCGGCAAGCGTCTCCTGGTCAACGGCGCACAGCTCGCCGCCGGTGGTGCGGTAATCGTCCTCCGTCTCGCCGGAATCTGGGATGCCGTGGGGCACAAGGCCCGTCGCGGGGGTATTCTCCGCGCCCGCGGCGGCGGTTGCGGCGGTGCGGTCGATGGCAAGGTCAAAGGCCTTGCGGATGTGCTCGTTGGAAAAGAGGTCCGTCTCGTTGTTGTAAAGCACGCAGGCCGTCGCAAGGATGGCTCTGGCCGACCAGCCGTCCTGCTGCGAGAACTCCTCGATGACCTCGTCGGGCAGGTGGGCAATGTAGTCGATCTCGCCGTTTTCGTAGAGCTGCCACGCCTGCCGGCTGTCCTGCGCGAAGACAAAGCGCAGCGTATCGGGGCCGACGAGCCGCGATTCATAGTATTCCTCGTTGCGCGCCGCGGTCAGCTCGCTGCTCTTGCTCCAGCCGCTCACGCAGTAGGCGCCGTTGCTCACAACATTCACCGTGTCGAACTTTGTGCTCTCGGCAAGGTCGCGGCGCAGCGGCATCGTGGCGACCGATGTGCAGACGCCCTCAATAAAGTACGCGCACGGCGCGCTCAGCGTGACGACAAAGGTCGATTCATCCTTGGCCGAGACCTGCAGCTTTGTCCGATCTCCCGTCTCGCGCACCTCGTCATAGCCCGCCACCACGCTCATGAGCGAATGGTTGGGCGAGGCCACCGCGGGGTCGGCAAGGCGCTGCCATGCGTAAACAAAGTCATCCGCCGTGACCTTCTGCCCGTCCGACCAGCGGGCGGAGGAGCGCAGCGTGAAGCGATAAGTCACGGTGCCGTCGTAATTGGTCTCCTCCGTATATTCCTTCGCCACGCCGTTGCCGAGCACCGCTTCGCCGCTGCCGTCGTCGCTCATGCGCATCAGGTTTTCGTAGAGCGCGTAAAAAATGCTGTCGGCATCCGTGTCGGTGTTCATCGCGGGGTCGAGCGAGTCGATCGCGCCGCAGACGCTGACACCGAGCACGAAGGGCTCGTCCGTTTCCTGCTTTTTGCCGCAGCCCGCCAGCATAGCAAGCAGCATCAGCGCGCTGAGCAGCGCGCATAACGACCGTTTCATCTGATTCATAGGCTCTCCTGCTGTCCAAATGCGGCGCAGAGCCGCATCTTTATTCTGTCAATACAGGCGATTATATCGAAAAAAAGCCGGCTTGTAAAGGCAGGCAGAATAAAAGTTACAATTTGTTACCAAATTGCGTCCGTTTCCCGCACGCAGACGGGCGGCAGAGGTCAAAAAAGAGCGGTTCTCTCTTACAAAAGAGAACCGCTCCTTTTTCCTCGTTTTCTGCACGGCGCGGGGGATCAGGCCCGCGTCAGTCTTCGACTAATTTCCCATTTTCATCCAGATGCGCCTTTTTGATCTCATTGCCCGTGAGCTTCACGATGCTGTCCAGCCGCATCCCAGAGGGATAGTCCGACACCAGCGTATACGCCACGCCGCGGCGCTTGGCGCGACCCGTGCGGCCGATGCGGTGAACGTAATACTCGTTCTCCTGCGGCACGTCGTAGTTGAACACCGCGTCCACATCGTCCACGTCGATGCCGCGGGCGGCGACGTCGGTCGCGACGAAGACGGGCAGCTCGCCGCGGCGGAAGCGCGCCATGACAGCCTCGCGCTTTTTCTGCGGGATATCGCCGTGGATGCAGTCCACATCCAGGCCCTCCATCATGAGGAACGCCTTGAGCCGCTCGGCCATGCCCTTCGTGTTGCAGAAGGCCATCACGCGCTCATGGCCCTCGGCGCGGATGATCTGCGCCATGACGTGCGCCTTGTCGTTCTGGCCCACGTCGATGCGGTACTGCGCGATGTCGGGCTTGTTCTCCTCTTTCGCCTGCACGGTGATCTCCTCGGGGTCGCGCTGGTACATCCAGCTGATGTCCATGACCTCGCGCGAGATGGTCGCGGAGAACATCCCGAGGTTGCGGCGGCTCTTGAGCTTATCCAAAATGCGCGTCACGTCGTGGATGAAGCCCATGTCGAGCATCCGGTCGGCCTCGTCGAGCACCACGGTCTTAACGTTGTCGAGCTTGACGGTGCGGCGCTTCATGTGGTCGCTCAGGCGGCCGGGGGTCGCGACGACGATCTGCGGGTGCTTTTTGAGCGCGTCGATCTGCTTGCCGATGGGCGCGCCGCCGTACAGACACACGATGCGCACGCCCGGAAGATAGACGCAAAGGTCGCGCAGCTCCGCCGTGATCTGCATGGCGAGCTCGCGCGTGGGCGCCAAAATGACCGCCTCGGTCTCCTCGCTGCCCGGCTCGATGTGCTCGATGATGGGGATACCGAAGGCAAAGGTCTTGCCCGTTCCGGTGGGCGCCTTGGCGATCACGTCCTTCCACTCGCGCATCGGCGGGATGCAGCCCGCCTGCACGGGGGTGCTCTCCTCAATATTCTTCTTTTTCAGTGCGCGCTGGACCTCCTCGGTCAGGCCGAGGGAATCAAAGCGCACGCCCTGTGTGAATTCCATAGCGTTTTCCTCTGTTTTCTCATATTTTCAGTCATGGATGATTATATCATGGCTGTCAATATGGGAAAACACGCGCTACTGCACGGCGCAGCCGCCCCATTCAACGACTGTGAAGCCTACGCGCTCCGGCGCGGAAAGCTCCTGCGCGGGCAGGTCGACAAACTGCTCCGACGGCTGCCAGGCCATAAAGACGCGCAGGATCGTCTCCGGTGCGGGATCGATCGCGAGCTTTGCCGAATCCGTGTAGACCTCCTGCTGGAACGAAATGAGGTTGTAGGCGTTGTCCTGCATCTGCGGCAGCCAGTAGATGATAAACTCATTTGCCTCCGCGCGGGTAAGGCCCAGCCGCGCCAGCGCGTCCTCGAGGAAGGCGGCAGTATCCCCGCCCGCGACGCAGAAGCCGGAGGAGAAATCGTAGTCCGCGGCAGAGGTGCCCTCCCAGTAGAGATAGCGATAGGTCTGGCCGTTTTCATCCGTCAGCGTGCCGTCGGGCGCGGCACGGACGCTCCAGCCGTCGTTGTAGGCGGGATAAGCACACGTCAGCTCACCCGCAAGGTCGAGCGTCACGCGCACCTCGGTCTCCTGCTTGGGATAAAGATAAATCACAGGCTTTTCGTCACTCACCTCTTCCTTCGGTTCCCGCCCGCAGGCCGAGAGCGAAAAGAGCATCAAACACACAAGGGCAAGGGAAAATAACTTCTTCATGGCAAAGTTCTCCTTTTGTTGTTCTATTGATAATAGACGTAAACTCCGCGAAAAAGTTCCGTTTTTCGCATCCGCAGACGTGAAATGCTCAAAAAAAGGAGGGACAGCCTTGCTGTTCCTCCTTTTAAGTATTTTTACTTGTGCTCCACGTGCCAGATCGTGTCGGCGTACTGCGCAACGGCGCGGTCGGCGGCGAAGATGCCGCTGCGGGCAATGTTGTAAAGCGATTTGCGGTTCCACTCCTCGCGTGCTGAGTAGGCCTCGGCCATGCGCTGCTCAGCGGCGCAGTAGGAGGCAAAGTCCTGCAAGAGCATATACTCATCGTTCAGCAGCAGGCGCGAGGCAATATCTTCGTAAGTGCTGCCGTCGGAAAAGCCCTGCTTGAGCTTGTCGACCACCGCGCGCAGGCTCTCGTCGCGCGCGTAGAGCTTCTGCGGGGCATAGCCCTCGCGCTTGAGGCGCACGACCTCGTCGGCGTGCAGGCCGAAGAGGAACATATTCTCATCGCCGAGCACCTCGTGCATCTCGACGTTCGCGCCGTCGAGCGTGCCGACAGTCAGCGCGCCGTTCATCATGAACTTCATATTGCCTGTGCCGCTGGCTTCCTTGCCGGCGGTGGAGATCTGCTGGCTCACCTCGCTCGCGGGCATCAGGTGCTCGGCGAGCGACACGCGGTAATTCTCCAAAAAGACCACTTGCAATTTATCGCGGCAGATGGGGTCTGCGTTGATCTCGGCTGCCATGGAGTTGATGAGGCGGATGATGCGCTTGGCGACGGCGTAGCCGGGCGCGGCCTTCGCGCCGAAGAGGAACACGCGCGGCTGCATGGCGCGGTTCGGGTCGTTTTGAAGCTGCTGGTAGAGATAGATAATGTGCATCGCGTTCAAAAGCTGGCGCTTATACTCGTGCAGGCGCTTGACCTGCACATCGAAGATCGCGTCGGTATTGAGCACGACGCCCTGCGTCTTTTTGACGTAGGCGGCAAAATCGAGCTTGTTGGCGCGCTTGATCTCGCCGAGACGGTCGAGCACGGCGGTGTCGTGCGCGTAGGCTTCCAGCTTTTTGAGCGCTTCGGGGTGCAGCAGGTACGCGTCCCCGCCCGTGAGCGCGCGCACCAGCTCGTCGAGCCGCGGGTTGATCTGCGCGAGCCAGCGGCGGTGGTCGATGCCGTTCGTCACGTTCTTGAACTTCTCCGGCTCCATGGCGCACTGGTACTTAAAGACATCGTTGCGCAGAATGTCGGAGTGCAGGGCGCTCACACCGTTCACGGCCATGCCGCCGGCGATGCAGAGGTTCGCCATGCGCACCTGACCGTCCCAGATGATGGCCAGCTCGCGCGTTTTGGCGGGGTCGTGGTAGTAATTCTCGATCATTTCCTGATAGCGGCGCGCGATCTCCGTCAAAATCGTCCAGATACGCGGCAGGAGCGACTGCATCAGCTCCTGCGGCCAGCGCTCGAGCGCCTCGGAGAGCACCGTGTGATTCGTGTAGGCGACGGAATGCGTCGTAATGTGCCACGCCGTATCCCAGTCGAGGCCCGCGTCGTCCATCAGGATGCGCATGAGCTCGGGAATGACGAGCGCAGGGTGCGTGTCGTTAATCTGGATGACGTTCTTTTCATGGAAGTTCGCCGCCGTGCCATAGACCTCGATGTGCTTGCGCACGATGGACTGCACCGTGGCCGAAACGAAAAAGTACTGCTGCTTTAAGCGCAGGCTCTTGCCCTCGGGATGGTTGTCCTCGGGGTAGAGCACCTTTGCGATGGTCTCGGCCATGGCGTGCTGCTCCTGCGCGCGCAGGTATTCGCCCCGCGAAAAGAGCGACATATCGAGCGGCACGGGGGACTTGGCATCCCAGAGCCGCAGCGTGTTCACATTGTCCGTACCGTAGCCCGCGATCTCCATGTCGCAGGGGATGGCAAGCACCTCCGTCGCGCCCTCCGGCACGACGTGGAGCCGTCCGCCGTCCCAGAACTGGCGGATGGTGCCGCCGAAGCGCACGGTCTCCGTCTCCTGCGGCTTTGGCAGCAGCCACGCGCCGCCGAGCTCCTTCCAGTTGTCCGGCAGCTCGACCTGCTGGCCGTCGACGATGCGCTGGCGGAAGATACCCAGCTCATAGCAGATGGAGTAGCCCGCGGCGGGGATACCGAGCGTCGTCATGGAGTCGAGATAGCATGCGGCGAGGCGGCCGAGGCCGCCGTTGCCAAGGCCCGCATCGGGCTCGCTCTCAAAAATGTCGGAAGCACGGAAGCCAAGCTCGTCGAGCGCCTCGGTCAGGATCTCGCCGACGCCTAAATTAAAGGCGTTCTTCATCAGGCTCCTGCCCATGAGAAACTCCATCGAGAGGTAATGCACCCTTCTCTTGTGCTGCTCGCGGCTGCGGCGCGCGCTGTCCACGCCGCGCTCGGCCATCACGTCCCGCAGGACGAGGGCGCTTGCGCGCAGCATCTGCTCGTCGCTCGCCTCTTCCACCGTGCTGCCGAAGCCGACCTTCAGCTTCTCGCACAGCGCTTCTTTCATGTTTTTCACGGAGTCAATGGTCATAAATGCAATTTCCTTTTCTGTTACCGGCAAATGGAGGAATAGATATCGCGGTACGCCTGCGCCGAGCGCTTCCAACTGAAGTCCGCGGTCATGCCGCGCTTTTGAAGCAGGGCGTAGACGTCCCTGTTGTTATGGTAAAGGTCGATAGCCTGACAGACGACATGGCACATATCGCCCGCGTTGTAGTTGGCAAAGGTAAAGCCGTTGCCCGCGCTGTTCCATGCTTCGTAGGCCCGGACGGTATCCTTGAGGCCGCCCGTCTCGCGCACGATGGGCAATGTGCCGTAGCGCATGGCGATCATCTGCGAAAGACCGCAGGGCTCGCTCTTCGAGGGCATGAGGAAGAGGTCCGCGCCCGCGTAGATCTGCATGGCAAGCTCCTCGGAGTAGCCAAGGTGCACGGCCATGCGGCCGCCGTAGCGCGCGCGGGCATACTC
This sequence comes from uncultured Eubacteriales bacterium, assembly GCA_900550165.1. Taxonomy (GTDB): domain Bacteria; phylum Bacillota; class Clostridia; order Oscillospirales; family Oscillospiraceae; genus Hominicoprocola. The sequence goes on along the minus strand of URQY01000010.1, from coordinate 36,455 downwards.
GAAAAAGGTCTCGTACTTCGCATCACCCTTGCCGAGCACAACGAACTGCACATCCTTTTCCATGACGGTGTCGAGCGTCTCGCAGACAAGGTCGAGTCCCTTATGCGAGACAAGGCGCGTGACCATGGCGAGAATGGGCGTGCCGGGCGCTTCCTTCAGCCCAAGGAGCTTTTGCAGCGCCGCCTTGTCCTGCCTCTTGCCCGCAAGGTCGTCCGCGCTGTAGGGCGCGGCAAGGCTTTCGTCGTGTGCCGGGTCGTAGCGCTTCATGTCGATGCCGTTGAGCACCCCGTGGAGCTTCCCCTCGCTCATGCGCATCACGTTTTCCAGTCCGTGGGCAAAGTAGGCGCATTTGAGCTCGCGGGCGTAGGTCGGGCTCACGGCGGTCACGGCGTCCGCCGTAACGATGCCCCCCTTCAGGAGGTTCACGTCCCCGCCGAACTCGATCGTGCCGCCGTCAAACCAGCCGCGGTCCAGGCCGAAGAGGTCCTCGACCGTTTCGCGGCCGAAGCGACCCTGATATTCGATATTGTGCACCGTGATCACGGTGCGGATGGATCTGTAAAAATCGTCGCGCACGGCCTCGTCCCTGATATAGACGGGCACAAGCGCGCTCTGCCAGTCGTTGCAGTGGACAACGTCCGGCTTCTCCGGCAGCGATCGCAAAAGCTCCGTCACCGCGCGGGAGAAGAACGCGAAGCGCTCGCCGTCGTCATAGTAGCCGTAGAGGTCGCTGCGGCGGAAGTAGCTCTCGTTGTCGACAAAATACCACGTGACGCCCTCCCTCTCGACAGAGAAAAGGCCGCAGTAAACGCTGCGCCACGCAAGGCGCACATTGGTCCACTTTTCAAAGTGCAGCCGATCGCCCCACTTGTCCTTCACCGTTTCATAGAGCGGCAGGATGACGCTCACGCTCTCGCCCGTCGCCGCGAGTGAGGGCGGCAGGCTGCCCGCAACGTCTGCAAGGCCACCGGTCTTGCAAAAGGGCGCCGCCTCGCTCGTCACATACAAAATGTTCATGCCGTAGCTCTCCTTTCTCCCATCCGATCAGACCACGCTGTTCTTGCTCACAACGAGCGGATAGCTCTCGTGACCGATGAGCGTACCGCCGCGGCGGAGACGGACGTTTTTGTCCGCGATGACGCACTTGAGCGTCACGTTCTCCTCCACCGCCGCGTTCTTAAAGAGGATGCAGTTCTTCACGCAGCTTCCCTTTCCGACCCTGACGCCCGGGAAGAGGATGCTCCCCTCCACCTCGCCTTCGATCTGGCAGCCGTCGGCGATGAGGGAATCCACGCAGCGCGTCTCCGGCGCAATATAGGACGCAGCCTCGTCATCCTCCTTTGCGAGAATGGGGCGCGCGGGGCAGAAGAGCTCTGCGCGCGTGGAGGTATCCAGCAGCTCCATGCTGCGCTCGTAATACTCCTGCACCGATCTGAGCTGCGCGGCATAGCCGTCCCACACAAACGCGCGCAGATCGAGTCTCTTTCCGCCCATGGCACAGAGCACATCGCGGCGGAAGCTGTATTTTTCCTGTGCGGCGCACTCCTCCACAAGTTTCAAAAGAAGGTCCCGCTTCAGAAGGTAGATCTCAAGGCTGCGGTAGCCCGACGCCGTATGCGGCGCGCAGCGCGTCTCGCTCACCCTGCCCGCCTCGTCGAGCGTGAAGTAGGTCGCGTTCTCCACGAATGCGCCGTTCGCCGTGCAGACGCAGGTGATGTCCGCGCCGCTTTCGATATGCGCGTCCAGCACGCGCTGGAGCGGCAGATTGATGATGAGGTCGCTGTCGGACAGGACAACATATTTCTGCCGGATGCCCTGCAAATACGACCGCACGCCCGAGAGCGCGTCGAGCTTGCCGCGGAAGGCTTCGCCGCGGTACTTGCGCTCGTCGGCAAAGGGCGGCAGAAGCTTGAGTCCCCCGTTCTTGCGCGCCATATCCCAGGTCTTGCCGTTGCCGATATGGTCGATGAGACTCTGATAGTTGCCGTGCAGCACGACGCCTACATCCGTGATGCCCGCGTTGTGCATATTCGAGAGCATGAAGTCGATCGCGCGGTAGCGCCCGCCGAACGGCACGGAGCCCGGCATACGCTCCTCCGTCAGCTCACGAAGGCCGGGCGACTTTTCATAGGCAAAGATAATACCGTGCAGGCCGTTCATCGTACCGTCTCCTTTCCGTCCGCGCTGCGCATCCGGTTGGCGGGCAGCACATAGTCATCTGCCACCGCCGCGCCGGGGCCGAGCACCGTGATGCCCCACTGCTCCGGCGGCACCGCCTCGGGCGGCGCGCCGACAAAGGCGTGCTCGCCGACGACACCGTTCTCGCCGATGATGGCATAAGCAACGCGCGCGTCCTTTTTGACGACCGCACCGGGCATCAGGAGCGAATACTGGACGCTCGCCCCCTCCTCGACCGTGCAGTGCTCGGAGAGGACGGAGTTTTCCGCCTTGCCCTCGACCGTGCACCCGCGCGCGACGACGCTGTGCTCCACATGCGCGTTTTTCCCAAGGTATGCCGGCGGCGCGGAGACAGAGCGGCCGTAGATCGGCCAGTCCTTTTCCAGAAGATCCAGCCCGCTGCCGGTGGCGAGCATATCCATGTTCGCATCCCAAAGAGAGTCTAGCGTGCCAACGTCCTTCCAGTAGCCGGAGAAGCGGTACGCCGCCATTTTCTCCCCGTTTTTGAGCATCGCGGGGATGATATTTTTGCCAAAGTCGTTGCTGCTCGTCTCGTCGCTCTCGTCCTCGATGAGATAGGCGCGCAGCTTCTTCCACGTGAAGACATAAATGCCCATCGAGGCAAGATTGCTCTTCGGGTGCGCGGGCTTTTCCTCAAATTCTGTGATCGTGTCGTTTTCGTCCACGTTCATAATGCCAAAGCGCGGCGCATCCTCCCAGGGCACCTCCATCACGGAGATGGTGCAGTCCGCCCCCGTCTTTTTGTGGTGGGCGATCATCTTGTCGTAGTTCATCTTGTAGATATGGTCACCCGAGAGGATGAGCACATACTCGGGGTCGTACATATCCACAAAGCCGATATTCTGGAAGATGGCATTCGCCGTTCCCTTGTACCACGAGGCGCCGTTCGCACTCTGATACGGCGGCAGGATATGTACGCCGCCGTCGGCGCGGTCAAGGTCCCACGGCTGGCCGGAGCCGATATAGCGGTTGAGCTCCAGCGGGCGGTACTGCGTCAGCACGCCGACGGTATCGATGCCCGCGTTGGCGCAGTTCGAGAGTGGAAAATCGATGATGCGGAACTTGCCGCCGAACGGCACGGCGGGCTTTGCCATGTTCTCCGTGAGCACATAGAGCCTGCTGCCCTGCCCGCCGGCCAGCAGCATGGCGATACATTCCTTCTTCACGCTTGTTCTCTCCTCCTTGTTTTTCTCGTCCGGTCACACCCCGGACGGCTCGGTCGTTTTTTCTCTGCTCTCCCATTCGCCCTCGCCTGCGAAAAACGCCGCGCCGAGCGGCGGGAGCTTCACGCAAAGGGACTGTTCCCGCCCGTGCGAGGGAATGGGCAGGACCTCGATAGATTTTTCGTTGCGCCAGTCGCCCGTGCCGCCGTATTCCGGCAAGTCGGTGCTGAACACCTCGCGGTACGTCTTCTTCGGCGGCACGCCGAAGCGGTAATCCCCCTGACCGATGGGCGAAAAGTTGACCGCCGCGATGAGCGCGCGGCCCTCCCGGTCGCGCCGGAGGAAGACGACGACATTGTTGTGGTTGTCGTCGGCGACGAGCCATTCAAAGCCTTCCCATGAAAAGTCGATGTCCCACAGGGGGCTTTGCGATAAGTAAAAGCGGTTGATTTCCTTGAAAAACCGCTGCATCTGCTGATTTTCTCTGTTTTCGAGCAGGTACCAGTCGAGCTGAGAGGCAAAATCCCACTCGTGCCACTGTCCCAGCTCCGCGCCCATGAAGGTGAGCTTTTTCCCCGGATGGGCGAGCAGGTACGCCGTGAACGCGCGCACGCCCGCAAGCTGCTGCCAGTCGTCGCCCGGCATCTTGCCGCGAAGCGAACCCTTCATGTGTACGACCTCGTCGTGCGAGATGGGCAGGACGAAATTCTCTGAAAAGGCATACATCAGCGAAAAGGTGATGTCTTTATGGTGGTACTGGCGGAACCACGGGTCGAGCTTCAGGTAGTGGCACATATCGTTCATCCAGCCCATGTTCCACTTGAGCGTGAAGCCGAGGCCGCCGTCCTGCGGCGGGCGCGTGACGAGCGGCCACGCGGTCGACTCCTCCGCCACCATCAGCACATTGGGGTCGATGGCATAGGCGGTCTTGTTCAGCGCGCGCAGAAAATCGATGGCCTCGAGATTCTCGCGCCCGCCGTTTCGGTTGCGCGTCCAGTTCCCGTCCTCGCGCCCGTAGTCGAGGTAGAGCATGGACGCCACCGCGTCCACGCGCAGGCCGTCCAGATGAAACTCCCGCAGCCAGAAAGCGGCGGAGGAGAGCAGGAAGCTGCGCACCTCGCCGCGGCCGTAGTCGAAAACGCGCGTGCCCCAGCCCGCGTGCTCGCGCTTATTGGGGTCGGCGTACTCGTAGCAGGGCGTGCCGTCAAAGTCGATGAGGCCGTGCGCGTCCTTGCAGAAGTGCGACGGCACCCAGTCTAAAATGACGGAAATGCCCTTTTGGTGCAGGCGGTCGACAAAATACATGAAGTCCTCGGGCGTACCATAGCGCGAGGTCGCGGCAAAGTAGCCGGTGCACTGGTAGCCCCAGGAATCGTCGAGCGGATACTCGGTCACGGGCATGAGCTCGACGCAGTTGCAGCCAAGCTCCGACACGTAATCCGCCAGCTCATGCGCAAGCGAACGGTAGTCGTAAAAATCGCCGTTTTCGCGTTTTTTCCACGAGCCGAGATGAACCTCGTAGATGTTGAGCGGCGAGCGGTCGATGGGCGCGGAGGCGCGGCTCGCGCGCCACGCTCCGTCCCCCCAGCGATAGTCCGGCAGATCGTAGAGCTTACTGGCCGTGCCCGGACGGGTCTCTGCGTGGAGGGCGTAGGGGTCTGCCTTGAGCACCGTTTTCCCCTGCGCGGAGCTCACGGCGTACTTATAGGCGTCGAACCTCTGCAAGCCGGGGATAAAGCGCTCCCACAGGCCGAACGCATTGCGTGCCATCGGATACGCGCCCGCGTCCCAGCCGCAGAAATCGCCCACAACGGAAACACGCGCAGCATTCGGCGCCCAGACGCGGAAAACATAGCCGTCCTCCCCCTCCCGGCGCGTGCAGTGCGCGCCGAGGAAGCGGTAGGCCTCGCTGTCCGTGCCGCCGAAAAAGGCCCCGGCATCAAATCGTTTGTCCGTCCCCTTCATGCCCATCTCCTTTGCTTTTCCCTACCATAGCACAGCGTGCAGCGCGCACCCGGTCGAGTTCCGCCGTCTTATTCCTCGTCCGGCGCGTGCTGGACCGCCGCGCCGCCGATGCCGAAGTCATCCTCCACGCTCGCCGTGTCACGGCGGAGCATATTCTCCATCACGCGGATATCGCTGTCGATATCCATTGCCTCGTTGCGATACAGGTCGTCGAGCTGCTTGTCAAAGCCTTTGATGAGCGCGTCCATCGTCTCTTCGATGCGCTCCTGCGCGCGGGAGAGATTCTCACCCTCGATGCCTGCCTCCTCGAACTTTGCATAGCTGTCGAGCAGCTTCAGGGTCGTGGGCAGGTAGTAGTTCAAAAATGTCGCGGCCTGCTGCTGCTTTTCCGGATGCTGCTCCACCTCGCGGAAGATCTTGCCCGCGACAGTCTCCAGGTGGTCGATCTTCTCGCTCAGCACGGGGTCGGCGATGCGGTCGTTGGCCGAGCGGATGGCGCGCAGCGCGCCCGCATAGCCCTCGTTCGCCTCCTTGGGCGTGACGTTTTCCTTTTTCACCGTCTCGTTTGCGTAGTCGGCAAAGGCGTCGGCGCTGCGGAAGAAAATGCCGCGGCCGCTGTCTAAGTACGCGCCCGTGCCGAGCAGTCCCTTTTCGACCATATAGTTAAGGTCGCCCTCGACCTTCTTGCGGCTCTTCCCCGTCACGGTGCAAAGCTCATCCACGCTGATGTGGCTGCGCTTGCCCATCACGGCAAGATAGCGGGCGATACGCGCGCTGCGGCGCTTCATCCGCTGCCCGGCGGCGAACATCGCGATACCGCCGGCAAGGAAGCCGCACTCGGAGAGGATATCCTCCGCCATGTAGGAATACCAGCCGTAGCCGATGATCTCGCCGATATCCGAAATCAATCCGCTGCCGACGGCCACGGCGATGATGCCGCCGATGATCATCAGCGTGCGCGCGGTCTTGTCGGAAGTCTTCGGCGCGCGGTTCATCTGCTTCGCTGTTTTTACCACGGTTTTTTCCGCTTTGCTGCGGGAGGTGACATTCGCGTTCGGACTTGTGGACGTGCGCATACCACCCTTCGGCGCGCTCGTCTTTTTCGGCTTGTCGGAAAGCTTAGAAAGCAGCGCAATCAAGCCCAGCGGCCACCAGATCATAAACAGCGCCGCAATCAGGATCCAGCCGCCGATATCCACGTTGTCCTTCTTTTTGGATGCGCCGCCCTCATCAAAGCGGAACGAGCCGGTCTCGGGATCGTATTCAAAATCCTTGCTCATCAGTTCTTCTCCTTTTTCTTGCCCGCTCTCGCGGCGCGCTCGCGTTCAAAGTCGACGATCTTCGTCTTTTTGCCCGTCTTTTCATCCAGCACATAGAGCGTATTGAGCTGGGATCTGAGGTTTGCCTTCACCGAGTTGATATAGTCGCGGCGCAGGCGCGCCTGCTCCTCCTTTTCCTCGTCGGTCAGGCCCTCGGCCTTGGCCTTGTGCGCCAGCGCGTTGATGCGCGCGATCTTTTCATCCATCGTCATATGCTTCTTCTCCTTACAGGTATCGGCGCAGCAAAAGCGCCGTTCTTCCTTTTTTGCTCAGGCCGCCGACCTCGGCGACCTCGAATTTCCCCAGTCCGCGGGCAGAGATCACATCTCCCTGCGCAACGGGGGCGTCGCTCTTGAGCGTTTCGCGGTGATTGAGCTGCACGCGGCCGGAGGAGATGAGCTCCTGCGCCTTGCCGCGGCTCATCGAAAAGCCGCTCGCCGCCACAGCGTCGAGCCGCAGCGTCGAGACCGTGTCCCGGATCTCCCTGACCTTCAGCTCAGGAACGTTCAGTCCGGAAAGCTCGATCTCGCTGAGTAAGAGCTTCACCCGCCCCGCGCCCGTCACATTTTGCAGCAGATACAGCGCGATGTCGCGCGAAACGATCAGATCGCACGCGCCCTCCGAGACGAGAATGTCGCCGAGCTTTTCGCGCGTGATGCCCTGTGCCATCAGCGAGCCCAAAAAGTCACGGTGCGTCAGCGTGTCTTCCCTTCGGTAGGTGCAGCGCAGCGCCGTCATATATTCGTCCTCGTCCGCTTCCTCCTGCCAGTCGGACAGGAAAAAGAGCATTTTCCGCTCCGCGCGCTCATAACCGCCGCAAAAGGCGTAGCCCTCGTGAATGGCGGCGGCGTGCAGCAGGTCCTGCGCCGCGCGCTGCTCGGCAGGGCTCAAAAAATCCGTCGCCGCGGGGATGTTGCGCTGCCGGCTCTGCTCGCATTTATCGAGGATGTGCGCCAACAGGATGCGCTCCTCGCCGCTTTGCGCGACCCGGTCCAAAAGCTGTCGTCTGTCCATCATGCCGCTCCGTTCTGCGTGTGCCAGAGGGCGGCATATTCGCCGTTTTTGGCCAGCAGCTCCTCGTGCGTGCCCTGCTCGGCGATGCGGCCGTCCTCGATGACGAGGATGCGGTCCGCCGAGCGGATGGTCGAGAGGCGGTGCGCGATGATAAGCGTCGTGCGCCCGCGCGAGAGCTCGTCGAAGGCGTGCTGGATCCTGACTTCCGTCACGCTGTCGAGCGCGCTCGTCGCCTCGTCCAGGATGAGGATCGGCGGGTTTTTGAGGAAAATGCGCGCGATGGACACGCGCTGCTTCTGCCCGCCGGAGAGCATCGTGCCGCGCTCGCCGACGTAGGTGTCAAACCCCTGCGGCATGGCCATGATATCGTCGTAGATCTCCGCGCGCTTCGCCGCCTCGACGATCTCCTCGTCCGTCGCGTCGGGACGGCCGTAGCGGATGTTTTCGCGCACGGTATCGGCAAAGAGGAACACATCCTGCTGCACGATGCCGATGGCGCGGTGCAGCGAGGCCTGCGTGAGGGCGCGTACGTCGGTCCCGTCAACGCGGATGGCGCCGTCGCTCACCTCGTAAAAGCGGGGGATGAGCTGGCAGAGCGTCGATTTGCCGCCGCCGGAGGGTCCCACGATGGCGATGACCTCGCCCGGCGCGATGTGCACGCTCACGTCATGCAGCACGCCGTCGGTCTCCTCGGCATCGTAGGTAAAGCTCACATGGTCGACGTTGATCTCGCCGCGGCAGTTTTTCAGCTCGCTTGCATCCAGCGCATCCTTGAGCTTTGGCTCAACGCGCATCAGCGCGACAAAGCGCTCCACGCCGGCAAAGCCGCGCGCAAAAATTTCGGAGAAGTTTGCAAGCTTCCGCACGGGGCTGATGAAGGTCGTGATATAGAGCGAAAAGGTGATGAGGTCGATATAGTTCATCTCGCCGCGCATGATGAGATAGCCGCCCACCGTGATGACGGCGGCGGAGAGCAGCGTCATAAAAAACTCCATCGTCGCGTTGAAGACGCCCATCTCATGGTGGAAGGCGCGCTTGGAGACCTTGAATTCCTCATTTGCGGCATTGAACTTGTCGATCTCCGCCGATTCGTTGGCAAAGGCGCGCGCCGTGCGGACGCCGGAAAGCGAGGACTCGATGCCGACATTGATGGCGGCAGTCTTCTGCTTTTCGTTGCGCGAGGCCGCGCCCATCCTGCGGCGGCGGGACATGATCGCAAGCAGGAATACCGGCAGGATGCACGCCACGACGAGCGTCAGCCGCCACTCGATGGAGGCCATGATGCCGAGCGCGCCGAGGATGGTGAGCGTCGAGATGAGCAGGTCCTCCGGCCCGTGGTGAGCGAGCTCCGTGATCTCGAAGAGATCGCTCGTCAGCCTGCTCATGAGCTGGCCCGTGCGGTTGTGGTCAAAAAAGCTGACGTCCAGCTCCTGCACATGGGTGAAGAGGTCACGCCGGATATCGGCTTCCACCAGAATGCCGAAGGTGTGGCCCCAATAGGCGATGACATAGTACAAAAGCGCGCGCACAAGGAAGGCCGCCATCATCGCCGCCATCACGAGAAAAAACGTCTGATACTGCTGGTTGGGCAAAAGATCGTACATCGATCGTCGTGTCACAAGCGGAAAGGCGAGGTCGATGAGCGCAACAACGGTCGCGCAGACAAGGTCCAAAATAAACAGGCCGCGGTGTGGCTTGAAGTACGAAAGGAGGATGGAAAGTGGTTTTCTGGTCTGGAAATCGCGGGTCGTCATGTTGTCTTACCCCTGCATATACGGATTCAAGGTAATTGTAGCACAGGCAGACAGGCCTTGCAAGGAAAGCCGCCCCATTTGCGCAAAAAAAGAACGACCCCCCGGTCGTTCTTTTTTCTTTACTTGATGCGCACCGTGATCGTCAGCACCGCGCCGCCGACCGTGGCCGTCACGGTCGTGGTGCCTGCCTTGATGGGCGAGATGGTGCCGTCTGCCGAAATGGACAGAACGCTTGCATCCGCCACCGCCCAGGCAGCGGCAGCGTCCGTGCCGGAAACGCTCAGGCGGATGCTCTCGCTCGCCTTGATGGTGCAGTCGAAGTTGCCGCTCACGTCCTTAGGCAGCGTCGTGCCGACGTTCGTCTTGATGCTCAGGGCCGAGGCGTCCACCGTCGGGGTGGCGGGAGTCGTGGTGGTGCCGGGATCGGCGGGAACCGTGCCGTCGCCCGTCGGGTCAGTCACGTTCGGCTCTTCGCCGGCGTTCGGGTCGCTTGCGTCCGTATTGCCGTCGTCGGGCGTGCTGACATCATCCTGCACGCCGGGGGTATCGCCGTTGTCGGCAGGCCCCAGCTTGGCGACGATCTTGTCGCCGAAGAGCGACCAGCTCAGAAGCAGCAGCACGACCACAAGCACCGCGGCCATAGCGCCGCGGGCGGAATGCGTCTGCTTTTTATCGGAAACACGGCGGCCGCCCTTTCCCGCGCCGCTGTGCTTGCTGATCTTACGGGGATGGTCTCCCTCCTCACAGAAGGGACATCTGCGATAGCTGGGGGAATATTCTTCACCGCAGCGCGGACATTTGACAAGATCCATAGCGCCGCTCCTTTCTTTTTTCACAAGTAATTGCTCGCTCCGGCGCGGACAGCGCGCCGTTCCTTTACATAATACTTTCTTTTTCGCGCCGCGTCAACCGTAAGGCGCAAAATTTTGCTGCGCCGTCCGCCGTGCCCTTGCTTTTCCCGCGCGCCGCCCCTATAATAAGAGAAAATACGACACACGGAGGATGCGCGATGAATACCATCTTCATTGGCATTGCGGGCGGTACCGGCTCGGGCAAAACGACGCTCACCGAGCACTTAAAGCAGCACTTCGGCGACGATATCAGCGTCGTCCATCACGACAGCTATTATAAATATCAGGACAGGCCCTTCGAAGAGCGCTGCAAGCAGAACTATGACCATCCCGACGCCTTTGAGACCGACCTCATGGTCGAGCAGCTCAAGGAACTCAAGGCGGGCAAGGCCATCCGCTGCCCCGTCTATTCCTACGCAGACCACCAGCGCACGGAGGAGACCGAACTCATTCAGCCGAGCAAGGTCGTCATCGTCGAGGGCATCCTTATCTTCCAGGATCCGCGCCTGCGCGAAATGCTCGATATCAAGATCTTCGTCGAGACCGACGCCGACGTGCGCATCCTGCGCCGTGCGACGTGCGCGACCGCGGCCGCACGCTCGAGAGTGTCATCACGCAGTATTTGACGACCGTCAAGCCCATGCACGAGCAGTTCGTCGAGCCGAGCCGCAAATACGCCGACATCATCGTGCTCGAGGGCGGGCACAACTTGGTCGCGCTCGACATGATCATGCAGCGCATCGCCAGCCACATCGCCTCAGCGGATTGACGCAGAGATAAAAAAGAAGAGCAGCATTGCGCCGCTCTTCTTTTTTTGAAGCTCTTACGCGCCCGCAAACCGGAACACAACGCCCACAAGCGCAGAAAGCCCGATGAACACGATCGGATGCCAGCCCTTCGTCTTTTTGACAAAATTCGTCAGGACGAGGATCACGGCAGCGAGGATCAGTCCCTGCCAGAAAAAGCCGCCGGACACCATGAACGTCTCCTTCACCACGACGAGGCCTGCCGCGGTGATGAGCGCGGTGGACGCGGGGCGCAGACCGTAAAACGCGCCGCCGACATACTTGCTGCTGCGGAAGGCCTCCAAAAAGGCCGCGACGATCAAAATAATGATGATGCTCGGCGCGACAAGGCCAATCGTTGCTGTAATGGCGCCAGGCACACCCTTTGTCAGATAACCCACATAGGTCGCCATGTTGACGCCGATGGGACCGGGGGTGGATTCGGAGACCGCGATCATATCGGCAAGCTGCGTGCGGGTGAACCAGCCGGTCTTATCGGCCATGTCGTAGAGGAACGGGAGCGTGGCCATGCCGCCGCCGACAGCAAAAAGGCCGGTTTTGAAAAACTCCCAGAAGAGCTGAAGGTAAATCATCATTTCTGCTCACCGCCCTTCTTGAGATACACCTGCAAAATAATGCCGCTGAGCGCCGCGAACACCACAAAGACGACCGGCGACCAGTCAAGAAACAGCGAAGCCGCCAAAATGACGAGATAGACCGCCAGCGTCGCCTTGTCGACAACAGACTTTTTCCACAACTTCAAAACGGCGTTGAAGATCAGCACGCACACGCACACGCGGATGCCCGCAAAGGCATTCTTGACCCATGCGACATCGGCAAAGGTCGTGATCACGCCCGCAAGCAGCGAGATGATGACGATGCTCGGAAAAACGACGCCGAGCGTTGCAACGATGCCGCCGGCATTGCCCTTGACCTTGCGGCCTGCAAAGGTCGCGGTGTTGACCGCGATGACGCCCGGCGTGCACTGGCCGATGGCAAACCAGTCGGCCAGCTCTTCCTCGGTCGCCCAGCCCTTGTTCTCAACGACCTCGCGCTGCAAGATCGGCAGCATGGCATATCCTCCGCCGAAGGTCATCACGCCGACCTTGGCAAAGGTAAAAAACAGTTCCCATAGCAATTTCAAAATGATTCTCCCTATTCCACATAACCGTAAAGGCCGCGCACGGACACCTCGCCCGTGCGGACGGCCTCGACCGTCCCGTTCTCGCGGCGGACGATGAGTCCGAATTCCTCATCCACATCGAGCGCCGTGACCTTTTCCTTCGTATCCTGCCATAAAAGCTGCACCTCGCGCCCGATGGTCACGCAGCGGCGGCGGTATTCGTCCAGATATCCGCTCGTATCGCCGGTTTTGAGTGCGGTATAGAGCGCGTCGAGCTCCGCGATCATCGCTGCGGCCAGCTCCGCGCGGGAGACGAGCTTGCCCGTTTCGCGCAGGATGGACGTTGCGATCTTCGAGACCTCGCCGTCGAAATCCTCCTCGCGCTGGCTGACGTTGAAGCCGATGCCCGCCACGACATACTGGAGCTCGCCGGTCTCGCCCTCCACGCTCAGTTCGGTCAGGATACCGCAGAGCTTTCTGCCGTTCAGGATGAGGTCGTTCGTCCACTTGATCTGCGAGTGCGTGCCCGCCACGCGGTCGACCGCACGGCTCATCGCCACGGCGATCAGGCCCGTGAGCGGCATGAGCTGCTGCGGCGTGAGCTGCGGCCGCAGCAGGATCGACAGGTAAACGCCCTTACCCGCCGCGCTCTGGAAGCTGCGTCCGCGGCGGCCGCGCCCGCTCGTCTGCTCCGCCGCGACAGCGACGGTGCCGTCCGGTGCGCCGTCGAGCGCGATGCGCTTTAAGTAGGCGTTTGTCGAGTCGATGGAGTCAAAGCAGTCGATGCGCTTTCCGACCGTCTGCACCGCGCCCAGATAGCTGCGCACGGTCTGCTCGGTCAGCGCGTCGGGCAGTGCTTTCAGGCAGTAGCCCCGTCCCGGCACAGCCTCGATCTCATACCCCTGCGCACGCAGGGCGGAGATGCTCTTCCAGATCGCCGCGCGCGTGATACCGAGGGATGCGCTGATGGACTCGCCGGAAACATACCTTCCCTTTTCGCGCAGCAGCAGCGCTAAAACAGTTTCTTTTCCCATAATGTCCTCCGTTACAAAATGTAACCGAAATTGTTACCCTTTTGAGGTTGACAGTTGGCGGCTTATCGCTTACGATTGACATAAAATATCAAGCGCTGCGCATTTTCGCAGCCGCCGTCTTAGGATTGTAGCACGCTTGCCGCCGCCTGTAAACCAAAATCTCGTGTTTTGGCTTACCCGGCGGTTTCTTGACGATTTCCAGATATTTCCATTGCCGCGCATGAGCATTGCGCATAAAATACGGCATAGCCGACTATCTTTGACAGGAGCTTTCCCGTGAGTTTTTCTGACCTTACGTTTCTTTTTTATTTCCTGCCGCTCTTTTTCGCGGTTTATTATCTTGTTCCCTTCCGCTGCAAGAATACCGTGCTCGTGCTCGGCAGCGCTGCGTTCTACTTTCTCGGCGCGGGCGCGCGCGATGCGCTTCTTTTGGGTGCGTCCGTTCTCTTCCACTATTTTCTCGCTCGCGCGATGGACGGAAAATCTGTCCGCGCGCGCAGGGCGCTGCTGCTCTTCGGCCTGTGCGTCGACCTCTTCGGCCTGGTGTATTTCAAATACGCTGCATTTCTCCTGGAAAATCTGGGCAAACTGACGGGGACGGCGTTCTCCCTTGTCGAGCTCGCGCTGCCGCTCGGCATCAGCTTCTACCTCTTCCAGAGCGCGGGCTATCTCATCGACGTATCCCGCGGCAGGCCGGCGGAGAAAAACTTCGTCGACTTCAGCGCCTTTGTCCTTGCCTTCCCGCAGCTCACGATGGGTCCCATCCTGCGCTATGACGAGTGGCGCGGCGCGCTGAAATCACGCACGATCGCGCGTGAGGACGTCTTTCTCGGCTTTGAGTGCTTCGCCGTCGGTCTGTGCTTCAAGGTCCTGCTGGCCGACCAGCTCGCGCCGCTGTGGGCGTCGCTCGAGCGCATCGGATATGGCTATCTTTCCACGCCGCTCGCGTGGCTGGGCGCGGTGAGCTACAGTTTGCAGCTCTACTTCGACTTTTCCGGCTATTCTCTCATGGCGATGGGCCTGGGGCAGATGCTCGGTCTGCCCGTGCCGCGCAACTTTGACCTTCCCTACACCGCCCGCTCGGTGAGTGAGTTTTACCGCCGCTGGCACATCACGCTCGGCACGTGGTTCCGCGACTATGTCTACATCCCGCTCGGCGGCAGCCGAAACGGGAAAGCGCGCACGGTGCTTTCTCTCTCGGTCGTGTGGGTGTTCACGGGTCTCTGGCACGGGGCAAGCTGGAACTTCGTCCTCTGGGGCGTGGTGCTGCTTTGCTGCATCCTGCTGGAAAAATTCTGCATCGGCAGCTTTTTGAAGGAGCACCGGCTGCTCTCGCACGTCTACCTTCTTTTTGTCATCCCGCAGACGTGGGTCATCTTCCGCATCACGCGTCTTTCCGACGTCGGCGCGTATTTTTCCCGTCTGTTTCCGTTTTTCGGCACACACAGCGCCGTTTCCGCGCAGGACGCGCTCAAGCTGCTCGCTTCTTACTGGTGGCTGCTGCTTTTGGCCATCTTTTTCTGCCTGCCGCAGCCGCGCCGCTTTTATGAAAAGCACCGCGGGAGCCTCGTGCTCGATCTGCCGCTGTTTCTGCTCTTCTGGGCGTGCGTGTACTTCATCGCCACCTCGTCGGGCAACGCCTTCCTCTATTCCCGATTTTAAGGAGATGCTTCATGTCCTCCCGAATCCCATCCCTTCTGCTGCCGCTGTGTCTTGCAGGGGCAGTCGTGCTCAATGTCTATCCCCTGCTCGATCCCACGGGCGTATACGGCAGCTACCTTTCCGCGCTTGACGGCAAAACGCCGCCCATCGCGGCGATGGCCCTTGCCGCCGCCGACGGCGTGTACCCGTGGAGCGAGCCAAAGCCCCCCGAGCCGGAACCCGAACCCGAGCCCGAGCCGCTTCCGGACCCTGCGCCTGCCCCCGAGCCGGAGCCCGAGCCCGAGGCGCCCGACTCCCCCTTCACCACGGTGGACGCGAGCTACTTTGATGACGCGCTCTTCATCGGCGACTCGCACACCGACGGCTTTAAGGACTACGCCGGCCTTCCGAACGCCGATTATCTCTGCCACAACGGGCTGACCGTCTGGTCGGCGGTCGAAAAGGCGGAGTTCCCCGGCAAGCAGACGCTGTCTCAGGCGCTCCGCGGCAAGCATTACGGCAAGATCTACCTGATGCTCGGCATCAACGAGCTCGGCACCGGCACTGCGGAGAGCTGGGCCGCGCAGTACAAGGTGCTGCTCGATGAGATACGCGAGTTACAGCCCGACGCCATCATCTTCCTGCAAGCCATCTTCCACACGACGCAGGAAAAGTCGGATACGACGTTCTTCAAAAACTCGACCATCGACGCGCGCAACGCGGAGATACAAAAATTCGCCGACAACGAGACGATCTTCTATATCGACTGCAACCCCGTCTTTGATGACGACACCGGCGCGCTGACGCCGGAGTACTCCGGCGACGGCGTCCACGTCAAGGCCCCCTACTACACGATGTGGAGGGACTACCTCTTCCAGTTCGGCGTCGTTAGATAGCTCAAAGAAAGCGGCTTCGCCGCTTTCTTTGAGAAAGTTTCGCTGCGCTCTGCGCCGTGCGCGGACGCCTGGGCAGCCGTTGGCGGCTCTGCCGCCTTACGGATGCCACGTACCCCTTGAGGATAAAACTCTGCGAGGCTCTTTATTTACACGAAAAAGGAACCGCTCTTCGAGCGGTTCCTTTTTACGTTGATCCGTTTTATTCGTGCTTGACCTTATAGCCGCGGTTCAGGCGCATTTCGAGCGCGTCGAGCTCTTCGTAGAGCTCAGGCGGCACCTTGCCGATCTTTTCGTAATACTCGCGGGCATCCTCGCACTCCTGGAGCCAGAGCTCGCGGTCGACCGAGAGCAGGCGGCGCATGTCATACATCGACATTTCAAGGCCCTCCATGTCGATATCGTGGGTGTTGGGCTCGTAGCCGAGCGCGGTCTCCGCCGCGCCGATCTCATCATCGGCGCGCGAGATGATCCACTGCAACACGCGCATATTGTCGCCAAAGCCGGGCCAGGCGAAGTTGCCGTCCTCGTCGGTGCGGAACCAGTTGACGTTGAATATCTTCGGCGGCTTGGGTATCTTCTTGCCCATGTCGAGCCAGTGCTGCCAGTAGTCGCCCATGTGATAGCCGCAGAACGGCAGCATCGCCATCGGGTCGCGGCGCACGACGCCGACGCGGCCCGTCGCCGCGGCGGTGGTCTCCGACGCCATGATCGAGCCGATGAACACGCCATGCTGCCAGTTGAAGGACTGGTAGACGAGCGGCGCGGTCTTCGCGCGGCGGCCGCCGAAGACAATGGCGCTGATGGGCACACCCTCGGGATTGTCAAACTCGGGGCTCAGGCACGGGCAGTTGCGCGCAGGCGCGGTGAAGCGGCTGTTGGGGTGCGCGGCCTTTTCGGGGCTCTGCGGCGTCCAGGGACGGCCGCGCCAGTCGATGGCGCGCGCGGGCGGCGTCTTGTTGAGGCCCTCCCACCAGACGGTGTTGTCGCTGAGGTCGAGCGCGACATTCGTGAAGATCGTGTCCTTATGCGTGGAGATGAGCGCGTTGGGGTTTGACTTCATGGACGTGCCCGGTGCGACGCCGAAAAAGCCGTTTTCGGGGTTCACGGCCCAAAGCCTACCGTCCTTGCCGACGCGCAGCCAGGCAATATCGTCGCCCACGCACCAAACGCGCCAGCCCCAGCGCTGCAGGCCCTCGGGCGGGATGAGCATGGCAAGGTTCGTCTTGCCGCAGGCGGAAGGGAAGGCCGCCGAGATATACTTGATCTCGCCGCGCGGGTTCTGGATGCCGAGGATGAGCATATGCTCCGCCATCCAGCCCTCCTGCCGGCCAAGGTTCGAAGCGATGCGCAGCGCAAAACACTTCTTGCCCTGCAAGACGTTTCCGCCATAGTTCGAGTTCATCGAAATGATCGTGTTGTCCTGCGGGAAGTGGACGATATATTTATTCTCCTTATCGAGGTCACACTGGCAGTGCAGACCCTTGATGAAGCCCGTATCGTCGCCGAGCGCGTCGCACACGGGCTTTCCGATGCGGGTCATGATGTGCATATTGAGCACGACATAGATGGAGTCGGTCAGTTCAAAGCCGTATTTGGCGAACGGCGAGCCGATGATGGACATGGAGTACGGGATGATGTACATGGTGCGGCCCTTGTAGGCGCCGTCGGCCAGAGCGTACATTTTTTCATACATTTCCTTGGGCTCTACCCAGTGGTTCGTGGGGCCTGCGTCCTCTTCCCTTTCACAGCAGATGAACGTGCGGTCCTCCACACGCGCCACGTCGTCGGGGTCGGTGCGGTGCAGATAGCATCCCGGGAGCTTATCCGGGTTGAGTTTGATGAGGATGCCCTCCTTGACGGCCTGCTCGCGCAGCGCGTCGAGCTGTTCCTCTTCCCCCGTGATCCAGACAATGTTGTCCGGCTTGGTGATGGCGGTCATTTCGTCGATCCACGCCAAAACGGCCTTGTTGTTCGTCAAATTCGTCATTGTTCTTTCCCTCGTAGCATGTGTTCACGGCACAAGGAAGATTTTTTTGCGCCGCGTCTTGTGTGGTGTGCTGTGCCGCTTTGGGGCGGCAGGGAGCTAACCGATGCACAGGAAAAATGGCTGCTATTGAGTTTGACTCCTTTCTGCCGAAAATTGTAGCAGAATGTCTTATCAATAGCAACCATATGGTTTATCAATTTTTTGAATAGATGCCGCTGTGCTGTCACAGTAATGCGGCGATCTCGGCGGACAGCGCAGCGAATTCACTGAGTCCCAGCCGCTCGCCGCGGATATTCGCGTCGAGGCCGCAGGAGGTGACCGCCTGCGTGACCTGCTCTTTTGTGAGCTGGCTGCCGAA
The DNA here is from genome assembly GCA_900550165.1 of uncultured Eubacteriales bacterium. Lineage (GTDB taxonomy): Bacteria > Bacillota > Clostridia > Oscillospirales > Oscillospiraceae > Hominicoprocola. Next base: position 18,366 of record URQY01000010.1, on the reverse strand, counting down.
GGCCGTCATCAGGCTGTTGACGAGCGTTTTGCGCCGCAGGGCAAACGCGGCGTACACCACGCGGAAGAAGAACTTTTCATCCGAAACCTCCACCGGCGGCTGCTTGCGCACCACGGCGCGCAGCACGGCGGACGTGACCTTCGGCTGCGGCTCAAAGCACTCGCGCGGCACGGCGAAGAGATATTCCGGCTCCGTATAGTACTGCATAAAGACGGAGAACGCGCCGTAGGCACTCGTCCCCGGCGCGGCGCAGAGGCGCTCGGCGACCTCCTTCTGCACGAGCACCGTGATGCTCTCAAAGCATTTCGACTCGATGAGCGCGGTGATGGCGGGCGTCGTGATGTTATAGGGCAGGTTTGCACACACGATGGGAGTGAAGCCCGCGAACTTTTCCCTCACCAGCGCGGGGATATCGGTCTTCAAAATATCGGCGGACACGACCTCGAAATTGTCGAAGCGGGCCATGGTCTCTTCCAGGATCGGCAGCAGCGTCTTGTCAAGCTCCACGGCCACCACCTTGCCCGCGCGCTCGCAGAGCTCGTGGCTCAGTGCGCCGATGCCGGGGCCGATCTCGAGCACGCCGTTCTGCTCGTTTGCGCGCGAGCTCTCGGCGATCTCATAGGGGATGGCGGGGTCGATCAAAAAGTTCTGCCCCATGGACTTGGAAAAATGAAAACCGTGGCGCTTTAAGAGCGCCTCGATGGCAGCTTTGTCATTGCGTTCCATAGCGTGGTTCCTTTCTGCGCGCTGGGCGTAAAAAATTGTAAAATGATTCTACCATATTTTGCGCAAAAGAGTAGTAAAAAATTTTCCCGTGTGATAAAATGCAGAAATCTCAGGAAAAGAGGGAGACTTTCATGGAGCTCACACCGCAAATTCTGATCGTTGTTCTGCCGCTCATCTTTCTTGGCGGCTTTGTCGACTCCGTCGCCGGCGGCGGCGGACTTATCACGCTTCCCGCCTATCTGATGGCCGGTATCCCCGCGCATCTTGCAATGGGGACAAACAAGGTCGTCAACGGCACCGGCACGGCGCTCGCCTCGTTCAAATACTTTCGCGGCGGCAAGGTCCTGCTGCGTCCCGCCGTCGTCTCGGGGATCGGCGCGCTGCTCGGCGCGGCCATCGGCACAAAGATCGCTCTGCTCATCAACGAGGACATTCTGAAGATCATGATGCTCGTCGCACTGCCCTGCGCGGCGATCCTGCTGATGTTCAAAAAGGACTTCGGCAAGGAAAATGACGCACCCGCGCGCGAGTACACGCCGCAGCAGGAGCTGACGCGCGCCGCGCTCATCGGTTTGGGTCTTGGCTGCTATGACGGGCTCATCGGCCCGGGCACGGGCACGTTTATGATCATGGCGTTTACGATGGCACTTTCGATGGACCTCCTCACGGCGTCGGGCTGCGCGAAGATCGCAAACCTCTGCTCCAACGTCGCCTCGGCGGTGCTGTTCATCTTCAGCGGCAAGGTCTGGTGGCTGCTGGCGCTCCCCGCGGCGGCCTGCAATATGCTGGGCGCCTACTGCGGCGCGCGCTACGCCATGAAGGGCGGCAGCAAGCGCGTGCGCGGCATGATCTTCGTCGTGCTGGGCCTTCTCTTCATCAAAATGGGCTATGAGCTGCTGTTCTGAGGGCACGCAAAGCAAAAGACGTCCGAAGTCTCTTCGGACGTCTTTTTTTGTTTCTTTTGCCCCTCAGTCGAGGAAGTAGACCGTGGAATTCTTCTGGCGGCCGAACTGCTTGCACTCCTGATAGGAGTTCATATAGAGGTCGATCGCCGCGCCGCGCACGCCGGTATCCTCGGCCACGGCGTTGCCGTAGGTGTAGCCCGACGAGCCGACGATGAACATCTCGGTGCCGAGAGAGATGACGCTCTTATCCACCGCAACGGTGCCGACATGGACCGTCGTGCCCGTGGCCGTTCTGGTGCCCACGCCGCCGTAGCCTGCGGTGTAAGCCGTGCAGGTGACCTTCATCGAGCCTGTGAAGTGCACGGAATCGCCGGACTTCATCAGAAGATAGCCGCTGCCGTCCTTTTCGGTGACAACGGACTTGACCGTGTCGCCGCTGCTCGCTTGATCGACCAGCGTGCCGACATAGCTGATCTCCGCAACGGAGGTATCGTTCTTCTCCTCCACCGCCTGGCGGGAGACGAACTGACCGTCGGCGTACACGACCTCGTAAACAACGTCGTGCGTACCGTCGACACCCTGCTGCACGACCTGCGTCTCGCCCTTGGGGATGCGGTAGGACGTGCTCGTCAGCACATCGTGCTCGGACGCCTCGGTGACCGTCTCATAGTAGGTGAAGTCGGAACCGACGGTGATCTGCACCGCCTCGTCCGACACGTCGACCAGCACCATCTCGAGCGGGCTGATCGTGATCTGCAGGCGGCGCAGCAGCGCGCTGACGCTCTCGCCGCTGCGCGTGGTAGCGTACTCGACATCCTCGCCGTGCGTCACGGTCACCTTTTCGCCGGCAGGGAGCGTGACCTCCGCGTCACTGCTCTGCGCGCCGGTGACGATGACACGCTCCTGCGGGATCGCCGCCGTGCCGTCCAGCACACTGACCGTATCGCCGTCGGCGATGAGGTACAGCGCGTCGGCCCGCAGCTCGGGGGAACTGTTCAGCAGCATCACCGCTGCGAAAAGCACCAGAAACATCGCTCTTCTGCATCGCGGGGCCGTGAACATCTCTTTCAAAAACTTCTGCATTGGATACTCCTTTTTTCGCGGCGTGAGCCGCCGCAGCTTCGCGCACCGGGGAATGCGCTGCGTCCCGGAAAAGATTACAAATTGTAACTTTTCCAAAACTTGCTGGCAGTATACCGCGCAAAAAAAGATTTGTCAAGTTTCCGCCGTTCGTTCCGCAAAAGTTCTGTTTATTCGTATTTTTTCTAAATTATCGCTGTTTTTATGTCAAAAAAGTTTTCGTCTAATAACTCAAATCGCAAATTTTCGTTAATTATGTAAACCTTCGTCACCGCCCCTCCCCGCGCAGCCAACGCTCCCGCACCGCAGCGGCGGCGCGTCTCGGCGTGCCGTCGTCTCCCCTTGGCAGCGGAAAATTTTGTGCTGGCAGGCCGCGTGTGTCCCGGCGCGCCCCGCGGGAGGGTGAAACGGGGGAAAAGCCCTGCAAACACTGGCTTTTCTCCACCCACCGCGTGTTTCCCCCTCCCCCGCGGAAAAAGCGGAAGGCCCCCTGCGCCCTTTACGGGCGCAGGGGGCTTTTTCGGTCAGGCTCGCTTGCCGGAATGACAAGATATGCAAGTTTTCCCTTTTGAAAATTCATTTATTGAAAATCCATTATGTCAACTTCATTTTTCGAATTTTGTTGATAAATCGCACAAAATTCAGGCCATCTTTTCGCCTTTTCCGTCAGTCCGGCCGTTATAGGATAGGCGCCGCTCAGGGCGTTTTCTCCTCCGCTTCGCCGCGAAAATGAAGGTAAACGGATGCGGCAGCGTCTTTCGGCAGCACACGCTCCAGCGCGGCGAGGTCCGCCTCGCGGATGGCCTTCACGCTCCTGAAGGTCTTAAGGAGCGCCTGTGCGCGCACCTTGCCGATGCCCGGAATGCCGTCGAGTGCCGAGCGGGTCGAGGACCTCGAATGGCTCTCGTGGTGGAAGGTGATGGCGAAGCGGTGCGTCTCCTCCTGGATCTGTCCGATCAGGGCAAAAACGTTCGGCGCGGCGTGCAGATCGATCTCGCGGCCTTCGGCCGTGACAAGCGCGCGCGTGCGGTGGCGGTCGTCCTTGACCATGCCGAAGATGGGAATATGCACGCGCATCCCGGCGCACACGCGCTCGGCGACCCCTGCGTGCGTAATGCCACCGTCGATGAGCATGACGTCCGGCAGGGGGCTGAACTTTTCATCCCCGTCCAGATAGCGCTGGATGCGGCGCGTGAGCACCTCCTCCATGGAGGCGTAGTCATCGGGGTGCCCCGCAAGGCTTTTGATCTTGAAGCGGCGATAAGCGCTCTTTTTCGGCTTTGCTCCCTCGTAGACGACCATCGAGGCGACGATGTCGCTTGCGCCGGTGTTGGAGATATCGTAGGACTCCATGCGCTTCGGCGTTTCAGAGAGCGAGAGCATCCCCGCAAGCTGCGCCATCGTGCGATCCTCGCGCTCCTGCGCGGTCGTCACGCGCTCCACATCCTCGCGCGCGTTGCGCTGCGCCATGGCAAGGAGCTCGGCCTTCTCGCCCCGCTGGGGGACATGGAGCATCACCTTGCGCCCTGCGCGCTCCGTGAGGATCTGCGCAAGCTCATCCGCTCCCTCGATCTCGCAGGGCAGCAGGATCTCGCGCGGCAGCACGCTGCGCGCAAGGTAATACTGCGGCAGCAGCGCCGACAAGATGGCCTGCTCGCTCTCGTCCTGCGGCGCGGTGAAGAGATTCAGGTCGCGTCCCGTCACGCTGCCGTCCTCGATGTGCAGCACGGCGCTGCCGCATTTGAGCGCGCCGCGGTAAACGCCCCAGATATCGGTGTCGGCACAGATACCGGCGATGACCTTCTGGCGCTTTCCCAACACTTCGATGGCGCGGATGCGGTCGCGCAGCGCCGCCGCCTGCTCAAAGTGCAGCGCCTCGGCCTCGCGCTCCATTTCCTCGCGCAGCGCGCGCGTCAGGCGGCGGTAGTGGCCGTTCAGCAGCTCCTCGGCCTGCCCGATGCGGCGCAGGTACTCCTCCTCGTCCGGTGTGCCGCGGCAGAAGGCATCGCACCGCCCCATGTGGTGGTTGAGGCAGGGGCGCTCCTTGCCGATGTCGCGCGGGAATTTGCGGCTGCACGTCGGCAAACGGAAGGCCGCGCAGATCGCGTCGATCGCCGCGCGCGTCTCGCTGCGCCCGCCGAAGGGCCCAAAATAGAGCGCGTTGTCGTCCGCAGGCTTGCCGACCATCGTAAAGCGCGGGTAGTGCTCCGTGCCGAGGCGTACAAAGGGATAGCCCTTGTCATCCTTCAAGAGGATGTTGTAGCGCGGCATATGCTGCTTGATGAGCGAGTTTTCCAGAATCAGCGCCTCGAACTCGGTCGAAACAAAGATCGTGTCAAAGTGGTCCACCTGCGAGACCATGCGGCGCGTTTTCGCATTGTGGGAGGAATTCTCCTGAAAATACTGGCTGACGCGGTTTTTGAGCTTTTTCGCCTTGCCGACGTAGATGACCTCGCCGGTTTTGTCCATCATCAGGTAGACGCCGGGGGCGAGCGGCAGGTCGTTCGCCTTGTACAAAAGCTCCTGCTTTGTCATGTCCGCTCTCTCCTTTCCTGCTTTCGTCGGTCCATTATACTATATAATATATAGTGTGGAAACCGTCATAAAATGGAAAAAGGCGGCTTCTCTTCGAAGCCGCCTTTCCTGTTTGTTTTTTATTCGCCGAAATTGCTGGAAACCAGCTCGCACAGAGCGTTCACGGCTTCCTTCTCGTCCGCGCCGTCGGCCAGCAGCGTGATGGTCGTGCCCTTCACGATCCCGAGGGACAGCACGCCCAGCAAGCTCTTGGCGTTCACGCGGCGCTCATCCTTCTCCAGCCAGATACCGCTCTTGAATTCGTTGGCCTTCTGAATGAAGAACGTGGCAGGACGCGCGTGCAGGCCTACTTCATTGTTGATCGTAACATTCTGAGTATACATCGTTACTTTCTCCCTCTCCAAAAAAATCTTTCGGACTATATCGTATAGTATACCATTGCCACGCCATTCGTCAATGTCATTTTTCGCGAATTTCAGCGGATTTGGCAATAAACACAGACAAAACGCCTTCCCGCGCCGTCATTTATTTCAACTCGACCACAGTAACGCCCGACTCGCCCTCGCCATAGTTGCCCAGGCGGAAGCTCTTGACCGCTTTGTTGCGCCGGAGGTTTGCATGGACAGCCTTGCGCAGCGCACCCGTACCCTTGCCGTGGATGATGGTCACGGTCTCCAGATGCGCCATCACAGCGGCGTCAATGTAGTTGTCGAGCACACTTTCGGCCTCGAGCGTCTCCATGCCGCGGATATCAAGCTCGCGCGCGGCAGAAGCCGTGCGCAGAATGCGCTGCGAGGGAGCAAACTGCGGCTGCTTTTTCGCCGTTGCCGCACGCTCCGCCTCTTCGATGAGGCGCACCTCGTCGGCTTTGACCTTCATCTGCAAGACGCCCGCCTTGAGCGTCAGCGTATCTCCCTTGACGGCCGTGACCTCCGCCTGACGGCGCGTGCCGGGGATCTCGACAAGGTCTCCGACCTGAATGGGGCGCGAGGGCTTGGGGATGGGCTCCGCGCTCTCGTCGCGCACACCGACCGCATCGCGCGCCTCCTTGATGTTGTGCATGATCTCGGCGCGCTGGGCGTTCATCTGCTGGGCGTCGAGCTTTTTCTGCTGCTTGCGCAGCGCGTCCAGCTCGCGGAAGGTCTCGTCCGCGGCGGATTTTGCCTCGGCAAGCAGGCGCTTGGCCTCGGCTTCGCCGCGGCTGCGCGCGTTCTCCTTCGCGCGCTCCATCTGCGTGCGGAATTCGCGCGCCTTGCGCGCGTCCTCTTCGCGCTGGGCATAGAGCCGGTCGACCTCGGCCTTTTCCTTCTCTAACTGCTGGCGCTTCTGCTCGAGCTGCGTCAGCACGTCTTCAAAGCGGATGCTCTCGCTGTCCATCTGCGCCTTGGCTTTTTCAATGACGGCCTCGGAAAGCCCCAGCCGCTTCGAGATCGCAAAAGCATTCGACTTGCCGGGGATGCCGATGAGCAGCTTATAGGTCGGGCACAGCGTTTCCACGTCGAACTCGCAGCTCGCGTTCTCCACGCCCGCGCTCGTCATGGCATAGGTCTTGAGCTCGGCGTAGTGCGTCGTCGCGGCGATCCGTGCGCCCTGCGACCGCGCCTGCTCGATGACGGCGATGGCGAGCGCTGCGCCCTCGACCGGGTCGGTGCCCGCGCCCAGCTCATCGAAGAGGATGAGACTGTGGCCATCGGCCTCGTCTAAGATCTGCACGATGTTCTTCATGTGCGCCGAGAAGGTCGACAGGCTCTGCTCAATGCTCTGCTCGTCGCCGATATCGGCCAGGACCGAGGTGAAGACGCTCACCTCGCTGCGGTCGTCGCAGGGAATGTGCAGCCCGCATTGCGCCATCAGGCACAGAAGGCCGAGTGTTTTAAGGCTCACAGTCTTACCGCCGGTGTTGGGGCCCGTGATGACAAGCGTATCGAAGCTGCGGCCCAGCTCAATGTCGATGGGCACCGCCTTCGCGGGATCGAGCAGCGGATGGCGCGCATGGCGCAGATACACGCTGCCGTCCTTTTTGAGCTCCGGGCGCATGGCGTTCATCTCATAGCTCAGCTCACCGCGCGCGAAGATGAGATCAAGGTGGACCAAAAGGTCATAGTCCCACAGGATATCGCGGCTGAAGCCCGCTGCCTCACCCGACAGGGCATAGAGGATGCGGTCGATCTCCTTTTCCTCCTTCGCTTCCAGCTCCTTGAGCTCGTTGTTGGCCTGCACCACGCCCATCGGCTCGACGAAGATCGTCGCGCCGCTCGAGGACGTGTCGTGCACGAGTCCCGGCAGCTCGCCGCGGCACTCGGCCTTCACCGGCACGACAAAGCGCCCGCCGCGCTGCGTGATGAGCGCGTCCTGCAAAACGTTGCGATAGCTCGGCGAGGAAATGATGCGCTGCAAGATCTGCCGGCCCTTGGCCGCCGCCGCACGCTTATGGCGGCGGATCTCCGCAAGCTCGGGCGAAGCGTTGTCCGATATCTCGTTTTCATCAAGGATCGCGGTCGTGATCTTCTCCTCCAAAAAGCGATTTGCGTGCAGCGAGAGGAACATCCGGTCGATGACCGTGCCCTCCTCGTCCTCCTTATAATAGTCCTGCACGCGGCGCACGTTGGTGAGAAGCCCCGCAATGTCGAGCAGCTCGCGCGTATTGAGCATACCGCCGCGCTCGGCGCGCGAGAGCGCCTCCGACACGTTCTTCACGCCCGAAAACGTCGGACTGCCGCGCAGCGCGATCATTTTGCGCGCCGCGTCGGTCTCATCGAGCAGGCGGCCCACCTCGCCAAAGTCGTCCGACGGCGTCAGTCTCCGTGCGCGGTCCTTGGCGTCGGCGCTGACGGCGTGGCGCTCCAGCCGCTCCAAAAGGCGCGGCAGCTCCAGCACGCGGATGGATTTTTCAAACAGTTCACTCATAGTTTTCTCCGAAATTTTGATTTCGATTCGTATTTATTTCGACAATTATTTCTATTTGTTGTCAATTTTCATGCTTTTATAGAAGTCCAGCGTCTTGAATCGGCGGTCGAGCTGCACCCGCGCAAAGACCTCGCACGCCTCGCCAAACCGCTTCTCCGTCTCGCCCGAGAGAGAAAATGCCAGCATCCGCTTCGGCTCGGAAAAGAGCACATGGCGCATCGCCGCGAACGAGCCCGCGTCCAGCGGCAGAAGGCCGCTCCCGCCGTGCAGCGCGCATTCCCTGCACAGCAGCACCCCCTGCTGCGCGTCGAACACCGGCTCCTTCGGGTTGTGCGTACCGCACACGGCGCAGCCGTCGAGCAGCGGCTCATAGCCCGAAAGGGCGAGCAGCTTGAGCTCAAACGCCGCCTTGACAAGGCTTTGCGGCTTTTTGAGCTCGCTGAGCGCGTAGAGCGCGTTGAGCAGCAGCGACAAGATCTCCGGCACAGGCTCGTCCTCCGCCGTGACGCACTCGGTCATCTCGGCAAAATACGACGCGAGCGACAGTAGCTCAATGTCCTGCCGGATGCCGTCGAACAGCGAGATCGTCGACGCTTCATCGAGGTAATACCAGTTTCCGCGCTGATAGAGCACCAGCTCGGAAAAGGTCAGAAGCTCGCTGCCCGCGGCGATGCGGCTTCCCTTGCGCCGCGCCCCGCGCGCAACCACGGCGATCCGGCCGAGCGTGTCGGTCAGAATATTCAATATGTAGTCGGCCTCCTTCGTCGGTGTGACGCGGAGGACGATGCCTTTTACGACGAGTTTTTCTGACATAAAAATTCTCTAAAGTATTTTTACACCAATGGGTGTAAAGGGTGTTTGCCTTGCAGCAAAATGTATCTCCGCGCGCTGCGCGGGAGGGGAATGCAGCGCTTGGTGCTGCTGTCGGTCAAAGGGGGTATTCTCTTCTCGAAGAGAATACCCCCTTTGTATCCCCCAGAGAAGGACGAGGGGCGGACCCCTCGACCCCCGACATTGCAGGCTTGCAGCTTGAAGGGCTGCGCAGCCTGCGGATTGCACAGCCGTTGGCAGCTTTGCTGCCTTACGGATGTGGCATACTCCTTGCGGGTAGTCGGGTGCGGTGTACATGGCTTCGCCATGGATCTTCTGCGAATCGTTACCGATATCAACCGCGCCTTACTGCCGTGAGGCGCGAGTGACGTTTTCTCGGCGGCAGACTGCCTGCCGAATGCGGCATCGCTGCGTTTGCCGCTTATTTTGCGGCGCTATGCGCGGGACGTTCCATTCACCGCCAGCAAATAGAAGATCGGCTCGCCGGTTTTCATAAACAGCGCGAAATATCCGTTCTGCAAGCTTTTCACCTCATGCTTAGCATGGGGAAAAGCATAAGAAATATGGCTGGGAAAATTTATTTACTGCTCGTCGTAGCCGAAAGAACGAATATAATTCATATTATCGCGCCAGTTTTCCTTGACCTTGACCCAGGTTTCGAGGTAGACCTTGGTCCCCATGAAGCGCTCGATGTCCTGCCGCGCCTCGGTCGAGATCTTTTTGAGCATCGCGCCGTTTTTGCCGATGATGATCCCCTTGTGGCTGGCCTTTTCGCAGTAGATGGTCGCGTCGACCTCGATGACCTCGTCGTCGCGCTCGATGAAGCGCGTAATCTCGACCGCCGTGCCGTGCGGGATCTCCTTATCCAGATTGCGCAGCAACTTTTCGCGCACGATCTCGGCCACGACCTGGCGGTCGGGCTGGTCGGTCGTCATGCCGTCAGGGAAGAGCTGGGGACCCTCGGAGGCATACTTGGAGAGCTCACTCATCAGCTCGTCCAGTCCCTCGCGCGTGCGCGCGGAGATGGGGATAATGGCGTCAAACGCATACGCCTCGCTGTAGGCCGCGATGACGGCGAGCAGGTCGTCCTTTTTCTCGACAGTGTCGATCTTGTTGATGCACAAAATCGCCGGCAGGTGAGAAGCCTTGATCTTTTCGATGAGCTCGGCCTCAGGGATGCCGACGTGCGCCACTGGCTCAACGAGCAGCAGCACCGCGTCCACGTCCGCGATGGATTCGCGCGTGACCTTGACCATGTAGTCGCCCAGGCGGTTGCGCGCCTTGTGGAATCCAGGCGTGTCGAGCAGCACGTACTGCGTGTCGCCGCGGTTCACCACGCCGTAAATGCGGTTGCGCGTGGTCTGGGGCTTGTTCGACACGATGGCGATCTTTTCGCCCACAAGGGCGTTCGTCAGGCTGGATTTGCCCACATTCGGCCGTCCGCAGACGGTGATCATAGCGGTTTTCGTTTTGTTCATAACAGGTGATCCTCAACTTTCTTTTGTTCGTTGAACGTTTTATTATTTTCTGCCGAAGCAGGTCACTTTTCTCTCCCGATCCAGGCGGCGGAGGCGGCGACAACAGCGGCAAGGAAGAGCACCGCCGATTCCACATAGCCGAACGGAAGCATATTGAGCAGTATCCAGCCGAGCACAAGCGTCCCGACAAACACGCCCAGCACCTTCATCAGCATAGCGTCGTCTTTCGTTCCGTCCTTCAGTTCGTCTCTCGTTTCGTCTTTCATCTCGTCTCTCCTTCTCTGTCTGTCATATGGGAAAAAGCTCACCGCATAAGGTCGAGCCGCTCCATGATGGCTTCCTCGTGCGCGCGCATCTGCGCCTTCATCGGCCCCTCGTCCAGATGGTCGTAGCCCAGCAGGTGCAGCACCGAGTGCGTCACAAGATAGGCGAGCTCGCGGCGGTTGGAGTGGCCGTATTCCTTCGCCTGCGCAGCGACGTGCTCGAGCGAGATGACCATATCGCCGAGCGGCACGAGTCCCGTGCCGGGATCGGCGTCCTCCGTCCCCGGCAGCTCGCCGGGCGAAAGCTCGAACATCGGAAAGCTCAGCACGTCCGTCGCGCGGTCGACCTGCCGCATTTCGCGGTTGATCTCATGGATGGTATTGTCATCCGTCAGCCGCACGTCGATCTCACAGGGAAAGTCCACGCCCTCGGCTTCAAGCGCCGTGCGGATGACCTTGCGGATGAAGGCGCATTTGCTGTCGCTCACGCCGGGCACGTCCGCCGTGATGGGGAGATAATGTCTCTTTGCCATTACTTTTTCCTCTTTTCGTTCCGCGCGGCCTCATAGTCCGCGTAGGCCTTGATGATGCGCTGGACCATCACGTGGCGCACCACGTCCTGATCGGTCAGCTCGCAGATGCCGATGCCCTCAACATCCCTGAGCACGCGCACTGCCTGCTTGAGTCCGCTCATCTTGTCCGCCGGCAGATCGATCTGCGTCACGTCGCCGGTGATGACCATTTTGGAATTAAAGCCCATGCGCGTCAAAAACATCTTCATCTGCTCGCAGGAGGTGTTCTGCGCCTCGTCGAGGATGATGAAGCTGTCATCCAGCGTGCGGCCGCGCATATAGGCAAGCGGCGCGACCTCGATATTGCCGCGCTCTAAATACTTCTGATACGTCTCCGCGCCGAGCATATCGAAAAGCGCGTCGTACAGCGGGCGCAGATACGGGTCGACCTTGCTCTGCAAGTCGCCCGGCAGGAAGCCGAGGCGCTCGCCCGCTTCGACCGCGGGGCGCGTCAAAATGATGCGGTTCACCTTGCGCTCGCGGAACGCCGCGACCGCCGCGGCGACGGCGAGGTACGTTTTGCCCGTGCCCGCGGGCCCGACGCCGATGGTGATGGTGTTTTTCAAAACGGACTCGATGTACCGCTTTTGTCCGATGGTCTTGGGCTTGATGGGGCGGCCCTTGGAGCTGATGCAGATAACGTCCTGCGTCAGCTCGCTGATGCGCTCCTCCTGCCCCGCGCGCACGAGCGAGATCACGTAGCGCACGTTCTGCTCGGTGATGGGCTCGCCGCGGTTGGAGAGCGTCAAAAGCGCGTTCAGCGCCTTGGCCGCGAGCATCGTATCCTCGACCTCGCCGTTCACGCGCAGCTCGCCCTCGCGATTGGACACCGTGACCTTGAATTCCGATTCGATTAGCCGCACGTTCTCATCGAATGAGCCGAACAAATTGACCGCCTGCTCCATGCGCTCGATGCTGATGCGCTGTTCCATGCTGTAGTTCCTCCTGAAAAAATGCTATCCTTCGTCGATCGCGATCGGCACCTCCCGCCCGATCTGCTCCTCGCATTCCGCGCTGAGCGTCACAAGCAGGGTATCGCCCTGCACCGCGGAGGCGACGCGCTCACTCGTCACACTGCCGTCCTTGCCGAGAAGGGCGGCGAGCTGTGCCTTGAGCACCTCCTCCCCGATCGTCTCCGCCGCCGCGCGCGAGCGCGTGACGGTGACAGTCTCATAGGGCAGATACGTCTCCGTCTCCCACGTGATCGGGAGCGAGACAAGGCCAAACAGCGACCATGGTGTTTGATTCTTTATTTTATCACAATCGCCATGGCAAATGCTACTCCCTTTTGCGCCAATTTTCAGCCGGTTTTCGCCCCAGAGCAGCGAAAAGCGCCGCTTTTCGCCGCCGGTATAGGTCTTTTGCTCATAGCTGAGCGGGATGCGCACGCTCAGCTCATACCATGTGCGCGCCCAGACCTCGCCCTTTCCCGCAAGGAAGCGCGTTGTCACGCTCGGCTTTTCCGTCCCGCCGGTCTCCACCACGCCCGCGATCAAAAGCTGCCCCTCCTGCACGCTCGTGCCGGGCAGGACCTTCTTCTCCCCGTCCAGCGCGCGGACCCTGGTCACAAGTCCTGCGCGCTTTGCAACAACATTGGTCGGCACGCTCTCATTTGCCCGCTCGGGCGCGCGCACGCGCTCGCGCACCTGCACATAGGCCCTGCACCCGCGCACATTGACCGCGAGCCAGCAGAGGTCGTTCAGCTCCGGCAGCACGCGGTTGCAGATATCCTGCGACTTGAAGGAGTAAACGAACGTCCCGCGGTGCACGCCCTGTTCGGAAAGCGCGTGCAGGATGGTCTCCGTCGGCACGGTCTCGTTGCCCGTCACCTCAAAATCCCAGATGAAGAGCGAATTCACAAGCAGCAGCGCGCAGCATAGCGCTCCGCCCGCAAGCAGTGCGTAGCGCCGGTGAAAGCGCGCGAGAAAAAAGGGCGCGCCCGCCGTGCTCTCGACCGATATCTCCGCGCCGATGCCCTCTGCCGCGCGCCGCAGCGCGCGCAGGTCCCCTCGTCCCAGGCAGAACGACAGCTCCGACGCGCTCAGCCATTTGAGGTCCCAGAATTCGATACCCCGCGCCGAGCACAGGTTCAGCACCCGCTCGGGGTACACGCTCTGCGCGCGCACGCGCACGCTGCCGCGCAGCAGCTTGACGGTTTTTTTCAGCATTTCGTCCTCATCTCACATATTCCACCGCATCGATCCTGCCGGCAATGCGCAGCTCCGCGTCTGTCATACTGCAAAGCGTCAGCCCTTCTCCGCGCACGCGCAGCAGGAGCGGCCCCGCGTTGATGTCGATCTGCTCCGTTCCATAGGACAGTATCCCGCCGTGCCCCTCCAAAAAAAGCTGGCGGTCGCCGATCATCTCCAGGTGACACAGGCCCGCCACGATGTCCGCCGGCAGGTCAAAGAGCTCGGCTGCGCGGGTCATCACGCGGCGCGGCCGCTCATTTCGTTCCATCGTCATCTCCCCTTCGGCAAAACTCTATGCGGACCGGCACGCGGATTTGCCTGTCCGCGCGCCGGCAAGTTTGCCCGTTTTCCCGCATAGACTGGCCGCGGAGGTGATGGGACATGAAGCTGCGCAAGCTCGCGCCGCCGGGCGCGCTGCTGCTCTGCCTGCTCGCGCTGCTGCTCTTCCCCCAGGATGCCGCACAGTCCGCGCGCGACGCGCTCGCGCTGTGTGCGCAGACGGTCATCCCGTCGCTGTTCCCGTTTTTCGTGCTCTCGTCGCTGCTCATCGCCTGCGGCGCGTCGGCGCTGCTCTCTGCGCTGCTTGCGCCGCTGATGCGGCCGCTGTTCGGTCTCTCCGGCGCAGGGGCGGCTGCGCTGGCGCTGGGGCTTTGCGGCGGCTACCCCGTCGGCGCGCGGACCGCCGCCGAGCTTGTCGAAAGCGGCGCGCTTTCGCGCGAGGAGGGGGAGCGCCTGCTCATTTTCTGCAACAACGCGGGGCCGGGCTTTCTGCTGGGCATATGCGGCGGGGCGGTATTTGCCTCGCCGCGCGCGGGCGCGGCGCTCTATCTCATCCACGCCGCCTCAGCGCTCTTCACGGGGATACTGCTCACACGCCGCCTGCCGCCGCTTTCCGCTCCTTTTTCCGCAGGGGCGGCGCCGCGCAGGAGCGTTTCCCTCTCCGCAGCCCTTCCCGCTGCGGTACAGGGCGCGCTCGCGGGCATTTTGAATGTCTGCGCCTTTGTCGTGTTTTTCACGGTCTGCACGCGCCTTTTGCTGCGTGCGCTGCCGGAGTCGTTCGCTTTTTCACTGCCCTGCGCGCTGCTCATCGGTTTTTTCGAGCTGACAAGCGGCGTGACGGCGCTGCCTCCCACCCGCGCAGGCTTTCTCGCTTGCGCGGCGCTGCTGGCCTGGGGCGGCCTGAGCGTCCACTGCCAAACGCTCAGCGCGCTGAGCGCTTCCGCCCTCTCCGCCCGGTACTATCTGCGTGCCAAGGCAGCGCAGGCGCTTCTCTCCGTCATTTTGTCGCTGCCTGCGCTGCCGTTTCTGTTCCCGTGAGGGCCGCCTCCTCGCCGGTGATGGCATCCGCCACGAGCGAGACGACATCGGCCACCGCGTCGTCAAAAAGGTGCATATACACCGCGCTCGTCACGGCGGTGGAGCTGTGACCCAGGGCCTTCGAGATGTTGAACATCGGCACATTCTGGCTGTTGGCAAGGCTTGCAAAGCTGTGGCGCAGCCCGTGCAGCGAAATGGGCGGCAGGCCCTGAGCGGCAATGAACTGCGCGATGCTGCGGCAGAGGACGTCGGGCTGATAGGGCTTGCCCGCCTCGGTCACGGCGACATAGCCCTCGGGGTTATACTTCGGGTTACGCTTTCGCTTCTTCTGCCACTCGCCGTGCAGCCGGCACAGCAGCGCGCAGAGCTCCTCGTTGCCGCGGAACGCGAGCCGCCGCTCGGAGGCATAGGACTTCGGTGCCTTTTCCAGCGCCCGTCCGCTCACGGCGGTGCGCACCTCGCAGACCGTCAGCACGCCGCGCGCAAGGTCCACGTACCGCCATTTCAGGCCGCAGATTTCGCTTCTTCGCAGCCCCAGGCAGCCCGCGAGCTTCACGGCGATCTCGAGCTCCGTGCCCTCGCTCGCGCGGAAGAGCGTGCGCAGCTGCTGGGAGTTATAAAAGCGGTGCTTGGGCGCCTCATGCGCGGGCGGCGTGACGAGCTCCGTCACGTTTCCCTTCACCACGCCCTGCCGCATCGCCGCACCGAGCGCCGCGTGCAGCAGAACATGATGCTTGCGGATGGTGTTGTTGGCAAGGCCCTTGCGCCGCAGCTCGCCGTAATACTGCTGCACGCGCATGGCGGTGAGCTCCTGCAGCCCCACCTTGCCGAGCGAGGGAATGAGATGCGTCAGCAGGATATTCTCATAGCCGTGGCGGGTCGTCTCCTCGCAGTTCGGCGCCACGATCTCCTCCATCCAGTAGCGCAGCCACTCCCCCAGCGTCAGGCACACCGGCGCGTTCGGTCCGCCCGTGAGCTGCGCGCAGCGGTAGTCCGCGATCGCCTGCTCAGCCTGCTCCATGGTGGTATAGGTCCGTGTGCGCCGCACGCGGCGGCCCGTCCCGTCGTCATAGTAGAGCGAGACATAGAACAGGTGGTTGCGGTCATCGTAGGCCAGGTTTCGTTTCAGTGTTTTTCTCATGTGATTTCTCTCTTTCCGTTGTAATGATTTTCCCCCGCGCCTTGCGGGAAAATAAAAAAACACCGCTGCGTGTGCAGCGGTGTTTTTGATCGGATAAAATTAGGCGTTCTTGGCGACCTCGACGAGCTTGGTGAACGCGACGGGATCGCTGATGGCCATCTCGCTGAGCATCTTGCGGTTGATCTCGATGCCGGCGGTCTTCAGGCCGTGCATGAACGTGGAGTAGTTCATGCCGTTGAGCTTGCAGGCTGCGGAGATACGGGTGATCCACAGGGAGCGGAAATCTCTCTTCTTCAGGCGGCGGCCAACGTAAGCGTAGGTCAGGGACTTCATGACCTGCTCGTTGGCCATCTTGAAGTGGCGGGATTTGTTGCCCCAGTAGCCCTTGGCGAGCTTGAGGGTCTTATTTCTTCTCTTGCGCGTCATCATCGCGCCTTTAACACGTGCCATATTGTAAAGCCTCCTTAAAGCGTATCGTTATCGAATTATTTGTAGGGAATCATCTTGCGGATGGTGCTGGCAGTGGTCTTGTCAGCATAGCCGCCCTGACGCAGACGACGGGTACGCTTGGTGGGCTTCTTGGTCAGGATGTGGCTCTTGAAAGCCTTGGCGACCTTGACCTTACCGGACTTGGTCAGGTTGAATCTCTTTTTGGAACCGCTGTGGGTTTTCAGCTTGGGCATAGTAGTTTCTCCTTTTCGTATTTGTTGTGACGCCTTGGGTTACTTTCCCGCCTTCGGGGAAAGGAAGATCGACATACTGCGGCCTTCCATCTTGGGCTCTTTATCCAGGTTGGCGACCTCGGCAACGGCCTCGGCAAAGCGCACGAGCAGATCGCGGCCGATGTCCGTATGCGCCATCTCGCGGCCGCGGAAGCGGACCGAGACCTTGACACGGTTGCCGTCGGCAATGAATTTCTGGGCGTTTTTCAGCTTGGTATTGAAATCGCCCACGTCGATACCGGGGGACATACGCACTTCCTTGATCTCGACGACGTGCTGGTTCTTTCTGGCTTCCTTCTCGCGCTTGGCCTGCTCAAAGCGGAACTTGCCGTAATCCATGAGCTTGCACACAGGCGGCGTGGCCTGCGGCGAGATCTTGACTAAGTCAAGGCCCTGTTCGTCGGCGATGTGCTGCGCCTGCGCCGCAGACATGATGCCAAGCTGCTCGCCGGTCGCGCTGATGAGACGGATCTCACTGTCCCGGATCTCTTCGTTGATCTGATGCACGTTGCTGCTAATACCGAAGCACCTCCGTTTTTCATAAAGATTTCTGGCAAACAAAAAACGAGCACAGAACATTCTGCACCCGTACCATGACACAAAAAAGCCCGAAGGCTTTGTTTTCCATGATTGACCCCTTTGCTCTGCTGGGGGTGAGAACAGATGCACCGCTCTTCTTTGTTTTGCGTAGGTATTATATCCTCTGTTTTCCCCTTTGTCAAGGGATTTTTTCTTCTCTCCTCAGGAATTTTTCGGTATATTTTTGTTTTCCCGTGCCCACACTATGCTCGCAGGCAGTTCAAGCGGAAAGGAGGCGAGCACCGCATGAAAAACCGCAATAACAAGGACCAGAATCAGCAGAACACCGAGCGCAGCAACGAGCAGAATCAGAATCAGAATCAGGACCGCAACGCGCAGAACAAGAATAACCGCTGAGCGTACTCAAGAACACAGGGCTCCGGAGTTTCCGGAGCCCTGCACCTTTATAGAACCTTAATCTCGCTCCCCCTTGCGCAAAGAAGCGTTACGTGCTATCATTTTTAATAAAATGAGGTATTATTCCGCTTGCATTTCAGAAAGGCGCACCATGCTCGATTCTCTCTCTTTGTGGCTGCACGAAACACCGCTGGGTGAAACACTGCTCACTATGCTCATCTCGATGCTCCCCGTCGTGGAACTGCGCGGCGGCCTGCCCGCAGGCGTTGCGATGGGGCTTCCCATCCCCGTCGCCTTCCTCGCCTCGCTCATCGGCAACATGATCCCCGTGCCGTTTATCATTCTGTTCGTCCGTCCGCTGTTCAAGTGGATCCGCGTACATATTCCAAAGCTCGAGGGCTTCATCTCGCGGCTCGAAGCGCGCGCAAGAGCAAAGAGCGCCGACGTCGTCCGCTATCAGACGTGGGGCCTGCTGCTCTTTGTCGCCATCCCGCTGCCGGGCACCGGCGCGTGGACGGGAGCGCTGATCGCCGCCGTGCTCGATATGCGCTTAAAGCGTGCCGTGCCGGTCATTCTGCTCGGCGTTACCATCGCCGGGTGCATCATCACCATGCTGACGCATGGGGTCAGTCTACTTATCTGAATCAGCTACACAAAGGGGGTGTTCTCTTTCCAACGAGGATGCTCCCTTTTTTATCGCCCTTACGAGGGGGCGGGGAGAGGTTGCAGCGCCGATGGCGCTGCACGGGGCAAAGGGGGGG
>URQY01000009.1 GCA_900550165.1 uncultured Eubacteriales bacterium | reverse complement strand
CTTGCATGTGTTAAGCACGCCGCCAGCGTTCGTCCTGAGCCAGGATCAAACTCTCAATAAAATGGTATCAACACAGACCTAAGTCTGAGCTAATCTTTATCGAGCTATTTGTCATAGCTTAAAACTTTTTATCCTTACGAGAAAACGTAATTGACTTAACCGTCCTCCTCGCAAGCTCTGTGCATTTCGCACAGTTTTTCATCTGGTGCTTGTCAAAGTTTCGTTGTTTAATTTACAAGGTGCACGCTCCATTCGCGGAACAGGTGTTATCTTAACACTATAGTTTCGAATTGTCAACACCTTTTTTCAATTTTTTCAGAATTATTTTCTGGTCTCCTTTTTCACTCTTCATGAAGACAAATCCGGAACAGGATGTTATAATAAGGTATTCTTTATTCTTCCATCGGCAGGGGGTGTATTTGCTTGCAATTCCGCCGCATAACGGCAACCTTCGGAAAGCTCGACCGCCGCGCGCTGACATTTGAAAAGGGGCTCAATATCATCGAAGCGCCGAATGAGTCCGGCAAGTCCACCCTGCTTGCCTTTCTGCGCGTGATGCTCTACGGTTTCCCGGCGCGCGAGCGCGGCGCGTTTGCCGACAAAAACCGCTATGCCCCCTGGTCGCTTGCGCCCATGCAGGGCACGCTGGAGCTCATCTGCCGCGCGGGTGATCTCACACTCACGCGCGACACGCTTCGTGCGGGCGACCCGATGGGCCGTTTTTCCGCCGTCTACACCGGCAGCGGCGAAGCCGTCCCCTCCCTCACTGCCGAGGACGCCGGCGAGCAGCTGCTCGGCGTACCGCGCGAGGTCTACGAGCGCAGCGCGTTCATTCGCCAGAGCAGCCTGACGGTCGACGCAAGCGCCGAGCTCGAGCGCCGCATCGCCGCACTCCTCACGACCGGCGAGGAGCACGCATCCTGCACCGACGCCATCAAGTCACTCAAAAAGCAGCTCAACGCGCGCAAGTATAATAAGTCCGGCCGCATCCCCGCGCTGGAGGCCGAGATCGTCGAATTGACGCGCTCTCTCGACGAGCTGGCGCAGCTCGACGCACGCAAGCAGGAAGCAGAAGCCGCGCTTTCTGCCCTTGGCAGCGAAGAGGACGCGCTTCGCGCCGCGCTCCGTGCGCATGATATCTGCGATGCGCAGGAGCAGCTCGCAGCCATCTCCCGTGCCAAAGCCGCCGCGGAGGATGCCGCCCGCCAAGCCGAGCTTGCAGCACGCACCCTCCGGCTGAACGCTTGTCCGCCGCGTGAGGTTGTTGCGCAGGGCCGCGCCGCATGGGACGGTTTAAAGGGCCGCAAGTCTGAGATCGACCGGGCCGAGCTCCGCTGCGAGGAAGCTGAGACCGCCCTGCGCCGGTTTGACGCGCAGCACGCCACTCCGTCCCTCTCCCCCTTCTATTATATGGGTCTTGCTCTCGGCGCTCTGTCCGCACTGGCGCTGATCGCCTGCACCGTCTTGCAAACGCCGCCGCTCTATGATATCGTACTGGGCATAGCCGCGATCGTCGGCGCCGCGGCCGCCGCCCTGTTCCGTGTGCGCCGACGCAAAGCCTTTACCGCGCATGGCACGCTCCGCAGGCAACTGCTTGACGCGCTCAACAGCGCCGCTTCCGCAAAGGAGGCGCTGCTCGCTTCCTACGATTCGTCCGCCGCCGCGCTGCTCGCGCTCATTCCGGCAGGCAGTCTCTCCCGCGTGAGCGCATATATCACCGACGCACTCGCGCAGTATGACGCGCTCGACGCCCTCAGCCGCAAAGCGGACGAAGCGCGCGCAAGGTATGAGCTCCTCTGCGCGCAGCGTCCGGCGACGCCAATGCCCGACACGCCCGTTGCCCGTCCCACGCGCTCCCGTGCAGCGCTTCGGGATGCGCTCACGGAGCTTTCCGAGCAGCGCCGCGCCCTGCAAAGCGAGCTTGACCAAGCCGCAGGCCTCCGCCGTGCCGTCGGCGAACGCGAAACGCTTGAAGCGCAGCTCGCGCAAAAGCACGAGGCGCTTTCCAAGGCGCAGGCGGAATACGATGCCATCGCCCTTGCAATGGACGCCCTGCAAAGCGCCAACACCGCACTGCAAAGCCGCTTTTCCCCCGCGCTCAGCCGCCGCGCGGGTGAGCTCTTCTCCCGTCTGACGGGCGGCAGATACGAAAGCGTCCTGCTCGACTGCGATTTCGGCGCGCAGGCCGGTGAAACAGGCGCGGCCGTTGCGCACGACGCGCACTGCCTGAGTCTCGGCACGCTCGACCAGCTCTATCTTGCCGTGCGCCTCGCCATCTGCGAGACCGTTTTGCCCGCGGACGACCCCATCCCCCTCGTGCTGGATGACGCGCTCGTCCGCTTTGACGACGACCGCTGCCGCGCCGCGCTCGAGCTATTATATGAAGAGAGCCAAGCACACCAGATCCTGCTCTTCACCTGTCAGCACCGCGAAGCCGCGTACCTCTCCGGGCGCAACGGCATCACGTTCCTCAGTCTGTAACCTACTTTGTTAAAAGGAGAACACCTCATGTCCACATTGCAAGCCCTGCTCCTCCCCAGCGACTTCATCGGTCTATGCGAACTGTTCCTGCTCTACATCGCTTATAGTGTGCTCGGCTGGTGCGGCGAAATGCTGTACTGTTCCATCCCCAAGGGCCACATCTGCGAAAAGAGAGGCTTTCTCAACGGCTTCCTCTGCCCCATTTATGGTCACGGCGCACTGCTCGTGCTCTACTGTCTGCACGGCGGCTTCAAGAACCCGGTGCTGACGTTCATCTTCGGTGCCATCGTCACATCGGTCCTCGAATACTTCACAAGCTGGATCATGGAAAAGCTCTTCCATATGCGCTGGTGGGACTACTCCCATTATAAGTTTCAGATCAACGGCCGCGTCTGTCTTTTGAACTCCGCGTGCTTCGGCCTTGCGAGCGTTCTTTTGTGCCATGTTGTGCAGCCGTGGCTCTGGGCGCACATCACCGGTCTCGGCGCGGCCATCACCGTGCCGCTCGCCTCGTTCATCTTCGGCATTTACCTCATGGATACGATCCTCTCCTTCCGCAGTGCCTTCCAGCTCAGCTCTCAGATGGGCAAGCTGCGCGAGCTGCAAGCCGAGCTCAAGGACTACGTTGCCGAAAAGCGCGAGGAAAATCAGGAGCGCAAGGCAGAGCGCCGTGCCGAGGTGCGCGAGCGTGCCCGCGCCCTGCGCGACAGCGCCGATATCTTCGAGCGCCGCCTGCTCTACTCCCACCCCGATATCCGCAAGACGCGTGAAGATCTGCTTGCCGCCATCCGCGCCCGCCTGAACGAGAGCGAGGCCGAGGCCAGAAAAGCGGCCGACGAGCTCTTCGGCGATGAGCACAAGGCATGATTTGTCAGGCCGCGCGCGGTTGACTTCCGCGCGCGGCTGGTATACACTGTTGCAAAATCCACCCGGCAAAGGAGATCATACAAACTATGAGCGAATGCACCCATAATTGCTCCACCTGCGGCGAGAGCTGCGCGGAGCGTGCAACGCCGCAGTCCCTGCGCAAAGCGCCGCACCCCGAAAGCCACATCGGCAAGGTGTTCGGCGTTGTGTCCGGCAAGGGCGGCGTCGGCAAGTCCATGGTCACGAGCCAGCTTGCCGTCACGCTGCACCGCCGCGGTTACAAGGTCGGCGTCATGGACGCCGATATCACCGGTCCCTCCATCCCGCAGGCCTTCGGCGTGCACGACAAGGCCACCGGCTCGCAGACAGGGCTTTATCCCTGCGCCAGCCGCACAGGTGTGGAGCTGATGTCCATCAACCTGCTGCTCGAGGACGAGACCGACCCCGTCATCTGGCGCGGCCCCGTCATCGGCGGCGTTGTCCAGCAGTTCTGGACGGACGTGGTCTGGGACGTCGACTACCTCTTCGTCGATATGCCCCCCGGCACGGGCGATGTGCCGCTGAGCGTCTTCCAGTCCGTCCCGCTCGACGGCATCGTCATCGTCACCTCCCCGCAGGACCTCGTCTCCATGGTCGTGGAAAAGGCCGTGAAGATGGCCGAAAAAATGGATATCCCCATCGTCGGCCTTGTGGAGAACATGAGCTATGTTTCCTGCCCCGACTGCGGCAGAAAGATCTACCTCTTCGGCGAGGGCAAGAGCGAAGAGGCCGCCAGGCGCCATTCTCTTCCTCTGCTCGCTCAAATGCCCATCGACCCCGCACTCGCCGCGCTCACGGACGATGGCCGCATCGAGGACTTTTCGGGCTCCTGGCTCGATCCCGTCGCCGATGCGCTTGAAAAAACGGAAAAGCGCGCCGAATAACGCCGGCGCAGCAAAAAATCGCACCTCATATGAGGTGCGATTTTTAATATCCTGTTTTGCCTTAGTCGTTGGAATAGTTGTCGAAGTAGCCCTGGATGTAGACGATGGGCGTGCCCTTGTCTCCGCTGCCGCTCGTCAGGTCGCACAGCGAGCCGATCAGGTCGGTCAGGCGGCGGGGCGTCGTGCCCTCGGACACCATGTTGCCGACGAGACTCTCGTCCGTCTTCTCGCGGATGCGCTCCTCGATAGCCGCCTTGAGCGCCTCGCCCTTGAGATCGCCGAAGTCATTGTCGGCAAGGTACTTGAGCTTCAGCTCGTTCGGCGTACCAACAAGGCCCTTGGTGTAGCCCGGGGAAACAACGGGGTCGGCGAGCTCCCAGATCTTGCCGACGGGGTCCTTGAACGCGCCGTCGCCGTAGACCATGGCCTCAATGCGCTTGCCGCTGGCCTTGCTCAGGCGCTCGCTCAGCTCCTCGGCAACGGCCATGCAGTCGCGCGGGAAGAGCTTGACCGTCTCCTCGGTCGCCTTGTTGGAGCCGAGCAGACCGTACTCCGCGTTGTAGCCGCTGCCGTCGACGCTCTTGTTGAGCAGATCGTCCAGGCCGAGCACCACGCGGGCGCCGCCCTCCTTGAGCAGGCGCTTGCTGCGCGCGCGGGTGTGGATATCGCAGGTGATGACGGCGTCGGTGTAGTCCAGCAGCGTCTGCACGCGGTTGCCGAAGATGACCTCGACCTCCGCGCCCGCATCCTTGATGATGCCGGAGTAAAAGTCAATGTAGTCAACGCCCGTGAAGGGGTGCACCGCCGCGCCGAATTTCTTGCGGAATTGTTCGAGCGTCAGAACATCGCTGTACGGGTCGACGCCCGCCTCGTCGAGCTTGTCCCAGTCGACAAGGCCGTTGCCCACCTCGTCAGAGGGGTAGGAGAGCAGCAGCACGATCTTCTTGCAGCCCATCGCCATGCCGCGCAGCAGCAGGGAGAAGCGGTTGCGGCTCAGGATCGGGAACGCGACGCCCACGGTGCCGCCGCCGGTCTTTTCACGCACGTCTTTCGCGATCTGGTCGAGCGTTGCGTAGTTGCCCTGCGCACGCGCCACGACGGATTCCGTCACGGCGACGACGTCGCGGTCGCGCGGCTCGATGCCCGCTTCCTTCCACGCTTCCATCACGGAAGCGGCAGCGACCTCAGCAATGTTATCTCCCTCGCGGATGATGGGTGCGCGCACGCCGCGCGCAACAGTTCCGATCGTTCTCATAGCTATCTCTCCTTCAAATCAGACAGGTTGGTCAAAGAGCCGGCACCGGCTCTTGCAAGTCATACAGTTCTGTATTATAATCACCGCAAAGGAATAAGTAAAGCATCGTTTTTTGATAATAACTATCGTCTATTCTTATGTCAGGAGGTCCCTTCGATGGTCAAGCTGGAGCTCTACCGCGTGTTTCGCGAGGTCGCCGAGGTCGGCAACATCTCCCTCGCCGCCGAAAATCTCTATTTTTCGCAGTCCGCCGTCAGCCAGAGCGTCAAGCAGCTCGAGCAGCAGCTCGGCACGCGTCTTTTCCTGCGCTCGCCGCGCGGCGTCTCCCTCACGGAGGACGGACGTCTCCTCTTTGAATATGTGCGCAGCGCCATGGGGCTTTTGGAAACGGGCGAGGATAAGCTGCAGCAGTCTCGCACGCTTCAGGCCGGCACGCTCGTCATCGGCGCGAGTGATACCGTGACGAGTCAGTTCCTGCTGCCGTATCTCGACGCGTTTCACCGCAGCTATCCCAATATCCACATCCGCATCATCAGCGGCCGCAGCTACAAGGTGCTGGGCCTTCTCCGCGCGGGAAAGGTCGATATCGCCTTCGCCAGCGCGCCCGGCGACGCGGACGACTTAGAGCACGTCCCCTGCCTCCGAACACACACCTGCTTTGTCGCCGCGCCGGACTACCCCTGCGATTTCAGCCGCGCCTATACGCCGGAGGAGATCGCCGCCTTTCCGCTCATCCTGCTTGAGCGCAAGGCCTCCTCGCGCACGTACCTCGAAAAATACTTTCTGCAAAGCGGCGTGAAGCTCACGCCCGAGATCGAGCTTGGCGCGCGCAGCCTTCTGGTCGACCTTGCAAAGATCGGCTTCGGCGTCGCGGGCGTCACGCGGGAATTTGTCCAAAGCGAGCTGGCGCGCGGCGAGATCCGCGCGCTTTCGACCTCCTTCGCCATCCCGCCGCGCAGCGTGGACCTGTGTATGCTGCGCAACGTGCCGCACAGCGCCGCCACGCAGCGCTTTGCGCAGGATCTGCTCGATAAAATGCAGGCCGGCGCCCCCTCCGATTAGTTTTTGCGGCCCCGCCTTTCCTTTGCACGGCAGTTTGCTCCGTTTTCTTCATTTTTCGCCAGTCGTTTTTTTAATTATTAAATTAACGAAAGTTTATCATCAATTTGCATAATCTTTGCATGAAATCTTTGGCGCTTTTGGAGCCGCCGTATCGCTTGACTTCTTTCCGCCCTCATGTTACGCTTTTATTGCTGAAACAAACGAATATCTACCAATGACGCCTTCGGAATCAACGCAAACCGGGGGCCGAGGAAACTCTGGAGAACTCATTGAATTGAGTGCCGAAGGTGCAAGACCGTAAGGGTCGAATCTCTCAGGCAAAGGGACAGAGAAAACCGGCATTGTCGACGCGCCGCTTTTCGTCCCCCGCTCGACAAAATGTCCTCTCCGGAGTTGCTGATCTTCGTATCGGCAACTTCTTTGTTTTTTAGGAGAGAGAGCTATGTTTGAATCGATCGAAAATGCGTTGTATCCCATTGTATGTGATATCAACACCTACCTCAGCAACTACATCCTTGTGTTCCTGCTGCTCGGCATTGGTTTCTGGTACTCCATCAAGACCCGCTTCGTCCAGATCCGCTGCTTCAAGGAGGGCTGGAACAGCGTGTTCGGCAATCTGTCGCTGCGCGGCAAGAAGCAGGACAGCGGCATGAGCTCGTTCCAGGCGCTTGCCACCGCCATCGCCGCCCAGGTCGGCACGGGCAACATCGTCGGCGCTTCCGGCGCGATCCTCACCGGCGGCCCCGGCGCCATCTTCTGGATGTGGCTGATTGCCTTCTTCGGTATGGCCACCATCTATGCTGAGGCAACGCTCGCCCAGGAGACCCGCATCGTCGAAAAGGACGGCAACATCAAGGGCGGCCCCGTGTACTACATCACCACGGCCTTCAAGGGTGGCCTCGGCAAGTTCCTCGCTGCTTTCTTCGCCATCGCCATCACGCTGGCGCTCGGCTTCTTCGGCTGCATGGTGCAGTCCAACTCCATCGGCTCCACGATGCAGACCGCCTTCGGCATCCCGTCCTGGATCGTCGGTCTCGTGCTCGTCGCCATCTGCGGCTTCATCTTCATCGGCGGTGTGCAGCGCCTCGCTTCCGTCACCGAGAAGGTCGTCCCCATCATGGCTGCGATCTTCCTGCTCGGCGGCCTCGTCGTCCTCATCGCCCGCATCAAGTATGTCCCCGCTACCATCGGCATGATCTTCAAGTATGCCTTTGCTCCGCAGGCCATCATCGGCGGCGGCTTCGGCTATGCCATCAAGACCGCTATCTCCCAGGGTGCAAAGCGCGGCCTGTTCTCCAATGAGGCCGGTATGGGTTCTACCCCCCATGCCCACGCGCTCGCGAACGTCAAGTGCCCGCACGATCAGGGCGTCGTCGCCATGATCGGCGTGTTCATCGACACCTTCGTCGTCCTCACGCTCAACGCCCTCGTCATCATCTCCACCCTCTACACCGAGGGCGGCCCCCTTCACGACTGCGGCGCCGCTGCCGCCAGCACCACGCTCGGCAAGACCAACCTCGCCCAGACCGCCTTCGGCGTTGTCTTCGGCGAGAGCGCGGGCAATATGTTCGTCGCGGTGTGCCTGTTCTTCTTTGCCTTCTCCACCATCCTCGGCTGGAATCTCTTCGGCAAGATCAACGTCGCCTACCTCTTCGGCAAGAAGAGCGTCATCGTCTACACCATCCTCGCGCTCATCTTCATCTTCCTTGGCACGATGATGGCCAACGACCTCGTCTGGGAGCTGAGCGATATGTTCAACAACCTCATGGTCATCCCCAACGTCATCGCCCTCTTTGCCCTGACGAACCTTGTGGTCAAGCACGCCAACGACCCGAGCCGCGACATCAAGAAGTAAATCCCTTCCGTCAAATAGAGAAGGACCGTTTCCGATGGAAACGGTCCTTTTTATGTTCTTTTCAGAAGTGCTCGCGCGCGTATTTCATCAGCTCCTCGCGGAAATCCGGGTGTGCGATGGAGGCCATCGCCTCCGCGCGCTCGCGCAGGCTCTTTCCCATCAGGCGCGCCACGCCGTATTCCGTCGCCACGCAGTCGATCATCGTGCGCGGCGCGGAGATCGTGCTCCCGCCGGGAATGACCGGCAAAATGTTCGACTTTCGCTCGCCGTCCTTCGTCACGCGCGAGGAATTGATGCAGATAAAGCCCTTGCCGCCCCGCGAGCGGAACGCCCCCTCGAGGAAGTCCATCTGCCCGCCGACGCCCGAAAGCTGCCGCGTTCCGGCGCTCTCCGCATTCTCCTGCCCCATGAGATCGAGCTGCACGCCGCCGTTGATGCTGATAACGTTGCTGAGGCGTCCGATGCGCTCGACCGAATGGATGTAGTCGAGGTCGCCGGGGTGGAAGCGCTGCGGCTCCGCGTCGAGCCAGTCGTAGAGCTCCTGCGAGCCCATCGCAAGGTTCCAGCTCGCCAGCCCCGTGTCGAGCTCCTTGCGCGCACCCGTCAGCTTGCCCGCCCGATAAAGCTCCAGAAACGCGTCCGAGATCGTCCCCGTGTGGCAGCCGAGGTCCTTCTTGTCCGACTCCGCGAGCATCCGCGCCACCGTGTACGGTACGCCGCCCACGCCGAGCGACAGCGTCGCCCCGTCGGGGATCTCGTTCACCACGAGCCTTGCGATGGCGATATCCGTCTCGCTCGGCGCGCGGTAAGAGCGCAGGGGCAGCGGCTCGTGCGTTCCCTCAACAACGTAGTCCGCCTCGCTGAGGTGCACGCGGTGCGAGCCGTCCACCCCCTGCAGGCGCGGATAGCGCTCGTTGATCTCGAAGATGACCGTGCGGGCGCTCTCAAAGATCGTGCGCCATGCAAAGTTCGAAATGCCGAGCCCGCAATATCCTCTCTCATCGGGCCGCGACACCGGCACGAACGCCACGTCGCAGCGCAGATGCCTGTCGCGGTACAGATACGGCAGATACCGCAGCGCCACGGGCAGGAACTGCACGAGCCCCCGCGATTGGAGCTTTCGCTCGTAGTCGCCGATGTGCCAGCTATAGTAGGAAAAGCTCTCCTGCTCGGGGTCCGACTCCACGATCTCGATGCGCGGGCGGATCACAAGTCCGCCGCGCACCTTCACGTCCTTTATCTTCCCCCTGCGTGCAGCGAGCGCGCGGTCCAGCAGCTCCGGAAAGCCCGCGCCGAAGCCGTAATCCACCCAGTCGCCGTCGCGGACGGCCAGCACAGCCTCCTCCGGCGTGACAAATTTTCCCTTGATCGTCTCCATCTGTCTATTCCTTTCTCTTTTCAGCAGAGTTCCCGAAACGCCCGCGGCAAGCCGCGCTCAATGAGCGCGAGCGGGCTTGCGCAATAGGCCGTCATCTCTTCCTCCAGCAGCTCACCCGCGCGGCCATGCAGCCAAACGCCGAGCGCTGCCGCGTCCCGCGCGTTCGCGCCCTGGCACAAAAGCGCGGCGATCAGCCCCGTCAGCACATCGCCGCTGCCGCCCTTCGAGAGCGCCGAGCTGCCCGTCGTATTGCGGTACAGCGTCCCATCCGGCAGGGTGATAAGCGTCCGGTGTCCCTTGAGCACCACGCAGCAGCCATGCTTTTGCGCAAATTCGCAAGCGTATGCCGCGCGGTCCTTCGAGGAAAGCTCCTCGAGCGTCCGCCCACTCAAACGGGCGAATTCGCCGTCGTGCGGCGTCAAAATTGTCGCGCGGCCGCGCCGGTCGTCGAGCCGTTCCGGGCAGCCCTGTAGGGCGTTCAGCCCGTCGGCATCCAGCACCATCGGCTGCCGCGCCTGCCACAGGAGCGCATGGACGAGCCGTTCCGTCTCCTTCCCGCGCCCGAGTCCGGGGCCGAGCGCGATCACGTCGCAGCCCGCAAGCTTGTCATGCATCACGTCCAGCGACGCAAGGCAGAGTCTCCCCTCCGCCTCCGGCAGCGGGAAGGGCATTGCCCCCGCGCATTTCGCGGCTTCGACGGCCCAGATACTCTCCGGCACACCGAGATAGACGAGGCCGCAGCCCGAATGCTCCGCCGCGCTCGCCGCGAGATACGGCGCGCCCGTATAGCCCATGCTCCCGCCGAGGACGAGCAGCTTGCCAAAATCGCCCTTGTGCCCGTCCTGCTTCCGCACCGGCAGCAGTCCCTTCACCCAAAAGCGGGTAAGCTCTGTTTCACGCATCGTCCGTTCCCTCCGCAAGCTTCAGTTTTTCCGCGCGCGGCAGCTTTTTGATGGCAGCCTCCCGCCGCAGCGCCGCGCCCTTGTCGGCGCACATTTCGCGATACACGATCGCGACGGGCGGGTGCGACCTTGTGTACTTCGCCCCGCGAGCGCTCCTGTGTTCTTCAAATCGCCGCTCCACATCCGTTGCGCTGCCCGTGTAGAGCGAGCCGTCCGCGCAGCGGAGCATATAAACGTACCACATCAGTATTTCATCGCGCCCGTTGCGCGCAGCGCGTTGCAGAGCGCGGCCGCCGCCTGCTCGCGCAGGATGGGCTCCTTCGGCTCAATGCCGCTCAGGTCCGTGCAGTACATCGTCACCGCCTCACCGCTTTCGTCCGTCACAGAACCCGTCAAAAGGTCCGCGCAGCGGATGGCCCAGGGGGAAAAGTTCTTATACTGCGCGAGCGGCTGCAAAATGGCCAGCGGATGCTCGTCGAGATAGGCGCGCGCATCCAGATTCAAAAATTCGACCAGACGGCCCAGCACCGTGATGAACTCCTCCTGCGTCATCGTCGCGTTCGGCGCAAATTTTCTGTCGCCGACGCCGGACACCAGCCCCAGCGACGCCATCGCGTTCACCGAGGACGCATACCAGCTTCCCTTCGGCACATCGGCAAAATAGCCGTCCGCCGACGAATAGACATCGAGCGCCTGCGCCAGCAGGGCGCAGACCTCCGCGCGCGTCATCGTGTCGCCCGGCCGGAACTTTCCCTTGTCGCCAAAGACGATGCGGTACGCCGCGAGCGTATTGATCTCCTTCTCATACGCGCTGCCCGAAGCATCGGAAAAGTCCATGCTCATCTCCGCCTTGCCGCACCTTTCGCGCACCTGCGCGCTCGTCACGCGCTCCTCCGTGCCGTTCTCGCCCCAGTAGAGCTCCGCATCGGGCGCGAGCGCGCGCAAAACAGCCTCCAGCGCCGGTGTCTGCTGCTTTGCCTCAGCGATATCCATATAAAAACTGAGACCGTTCAGCACCAGATGCAGGTACGCGCTGTCATCCGTCGGCTTTTCGCCCGCGAGCAGCTGCGCGACTGCCGAGGCCGTCCCCTGCGGGATATAGAGCGTCGGAATAACG
Source organism: uncultured Eubacteriales bacterium (assembly GCA_900550165.1). GTDB lineage: Bacteria > Bacillota > Clostridia > Oscillospirales > Oscillospiraceae > Hominicoprocola. The sequence continues at coordinate 51,347 of URQY01000009.1, read as the reverse complement.
CCCACGCGGTCGCTCGTGTTGCCGCCCGCGCAGTAGAAACGGTACGCCGTCACCTTGACGGCGTCATCCGTCAGATACGGGCAGTTCGTCCCGTCGTAGACGATCTGCGCTACGCCCTTGCCGTAGCTGCGCTCGCCGATGACGATGCCCGAGCCCGTGCCGAGGATACCGCCGGCAAAGATCTCCGACGCGCTCGCGCTGCCCGCGTCCGTCAGCACGATGGCAGGCTTGTCCGTCAGGTCCGCGCCCGTATAGCGCTCGGGGATGGCATCGCCGTCGCGGTCGACAAAATAGGCAAGCTCTCCCTTGCCCGCAAAGGTCCCGAGCGCCGTCACCGCTGCGGAGGTAAGGCCGCCTCCGTTGCCGCGCAGATCCACGATCCACGTATGCACCGCGCTGTCATTTTTGCGCACGCCGTCCTGAAAATACGTTCCCGTCTGCGAGCCGAAGCTGTCGCAGTCGATGTAGCCCACGCCGTCTGCCACGCTGACGGTCGTATTCGTCTGCGTGATGAGCGTACGCGTCACGGTGAAGTCCTTTTTGCTGCCGTCTGTGCGCAGGACCGTCAGCGTCACCTGCGTTCTCTCGTCACCGAGGAGCTTTTCGCGCGCCTCGGCCGTTCCCGGCACGCAGCCCTCTCCATCGATGGCAACGATCACGTCACCCGAGGCGAGTCCCGCCTTCTCCGCGCCGCCGCCCTTGAGCACCGAGACGATCGTGATACCCGTCTCGCCGTACGTGATCTCCGCGCCGATGCCAACGAAGCTCACCTCCCCCTCCACCTCCGAGAGGAAGGCTTCATACTCTTCGCCCGTCATGTAGTATGTATAGTCGTCCGTGTAGGAAAAGAGCTCGTCGAGCGAGCTTGCGTCCTGCGCCGCGCGCGGCAGGCGGTCAACGTAGCTGCGCTGCAAAATTTCGCGCGCTTCCTCCACGCTCAGCGCCTGCGCGCTCGTGGCTATCGTCATCGCCGCGGCGCAGCAGAAAGCGCCCAGGCGGAATATTCTCTTTTTCATGCCTTGCTTCTCCTTTTCGGCAGTTTTCTCCATTATAGCGTACCGGAGGCAAAAAGCAATCGCAAATCCCGCCGTTTCTCCCGCCTTGCCAAGAGCGCAAAAATAGGCTATACTACCGGATAATAGAAATTTTTACTTCTGGAGGATATTATGGACGAGCAGAAAACCACCGGCACCCTATATATCGTCGCAACGCCCATCGGCAACTCGCGCGATATGTCCGAGCGCGGGCGCGAGATCTTGTCGAGCGCCGACATCATCGCCGCCGAGGACACCCGCCGCAGCGTGGTGCTGCTCAACAAGCTCGGCATCCGCGGCAACAGCCTGAGCGCCAACCACAAGTTCAACGAATACGGCAAGGCCAAGTGGTTCATCGAGCAGCTTGCCTCCGGCAAGGATATTGCCGTCATCACCGACGCGGGCACGCCCTGCATCTCCGACCCCGGCAACGAACTCATCCGCGCGGCGGTCGAAAACGGTATCCGCGTCGTCGGTATCCCCGGCTGCTGCGCGGCGGTCAACGCGCTCTCGATCTCCGGCTTTGACCTCTCGAGCTTTTTCTTCTATGGCTTTTTCCCGCGCGAGACGGCCGACCGCCGCCGCGTTCTCATGATGATGCGCAAGGGCGACACCGCGACCTACGCCTTTTACGAGTCCCCCAAGCGCATCATGAGCGTCATCGACTTCTTCATCGAGGAGGGCGCGCAGCTTCGTCTCTGCCTCTGCAACGACATGACGAAGCTCCACGAGATGACCTTCCGCGGCACGCCCGAGGAGGTCAAGGATCAGCTCATCGCGAAGGAGACCTACGAAAAGGGTGAATACGCCCTCATCGTCGAGGTCTGCGATGACTACCGCCTGCGCGAGGTCGAGCACATCACCTCGCCTGAGGCGCTGCTCGTCGACTGCATGGTGCAGCATGACTGCACCGCCAAGGACGCGATCAAGCTGCTTTTGAAGGACGAGAACAACACCTACAGCAAAAACGAGCTGTACGCCGCGCACCTTGCGCTCAAAGAGAGGTTCGGCGCATGAGCATCGTTCTAAGCGACCTTGCCGAGCGCCTCGGCACACTCACCAAGCTCGTCCTCGCAGAGCCGGTCGCGCGCGTCGGCCACTCGCGCGTCACCGTGCGGCCGCTCGCCCTGCGCGGCAAGGCCTTCTTTCAGCTTGAATACCAGCAGGGGCAGAAGGTCTCGCACCGCAATGTCGCGCGCGGCGCGCTGCTCGAGACCTTCGAGCAGGAGCTCGACGGCCTGTTCCGCTCCGTCACGCTCTGCACCGAGAGCGAAACGCGCCAGTACGTCCGCAAGGCGAACGGCGCGTACAAATGCACCGCCAAGTCCGGCGCATCCCGCGCCGCCGTGACCGCCTCGCACAACCGCAAGAAGGAATATATTTTGCAGGAGGGCGAGAACATCCCTGCCCTCGTCGATCTCGGCGTCTTCACGCCCGAGTTCAAGATCGTCAAAGCAAAGTACGACAAATACAAGCAGATCAACCGCTTCATTGAGCTTGTGGATGACGCCTTCCGCTCCTACGGGCGCGACGAGATCACCATTCTCGACTTTGGCTGCGGCAAATCGTACCTCACGTTCGTGCTCTACTACTATTTCGCCGTCAAGCGCGGCGTGCGCGCGAAGATCATCGGCTACGACCTCAAGGAGGACGTTGTTGCGCACTGCAACGAGGTCGCCGCGCGCTACGGCTACACGGACCTTCACTTCGTCGTCGCCGACGTGACGCGCGACGTGCTCTACGATGAGCACATCGATATGCTCGTCACCCTCCACGCCTGTGACACCGCGACCGACTACGCCCTGCACTACGCCGTCTCGCGCGGCGTGGAGCACATCTTCTCCGTCCCCTGCTGCCAGCATGAGGTCAACAAAACCATTCAAAAGGGCGGCGATTTTGACATTCTCCTCTCCCACGGGCTGTTTCAGGAGCGCTTTTCCGCGCTGCTGACCGATGCCATCCGCGCCGCCGTTTTAGAGGACGAGGGCTATGATGTCGATGTGATCGAGTTCATCGACTTCGCCCACTCGCCGAAAAATCTGATGCTCCGCTGCCATCGCACCGGCAGACGCGGCACAAAAAAGCTCGCCGAATCCCGCCGCCTCCGCGACCAATACAGCTTCGAGCAAACCCTACTCTCGCTGGTCGAAAACGAGCGGCAATAAAACGCGTCGCAGACTTTTTACCCGCAAGGGGTACGCGGCATCCGTAAAGCAGCAAAGCTGCTAACGGCTGCCCAGGCGTCCGCAGACGCGAAATGATTTTGATCCGTAAATCGCCGCGTCACCGTCGCGGCATTACGATTCCCGCCCCCTTCGGGCGCGCCAATCGTGCCGCTTCCTCGAAACCGGCTCGCTTTATCCGCCACCGGCGGCGCTTCTCCGATTTCCATGCGCGTCGGGATTTACTCTTTGCGCGGAGTGCGTGTCGAGCCTCGCGAGGCACAAAACGCAGCGAATCCTTCTCGAAGAAGTGGCTGCGCCACTTCTTCGATGATCTCAAAAAGAGGGACGCAGTTTTCAACTACGTCCCTCTTTTTTGAATATTTTTTTACTGTGCCGTGCGCACGGTGTCGAGCGAGCGGTTGAGCAGATCCACGACCGGAGGGGCCACGAAGACCATCAGCACCGCCGTTGCAGCGCCCGAGATGACGCGCACCACCAGGCCGCCGAAGACATAGGCGTAGCTGTAATAGTTATAGATCACGCTGTCGATATACATCGCTCCCGTGTTGAGCGCGGTCACGACCAGCGCCGTCCCGATCAGCGCCGCGGTAAGCTGTCCGCGGCTGAAGCTGTAGCCGCAGTGCTTGGCGTAGAGGCCGACGAGCAGGCCGCGTGCCGCCTGCGGCAGGATCCACAGGATGGTGGTCGCGGTCACACCGTAGGTAAGCAGCTGGCCCATAAACGCACCGAGAAGACCCACCAGCAGGCCGCCGAGCGGACCATAGAGCATCGCGCCCACGATGACGGGGAGCGACGCAACGGAGATGTTGATCCAGCCGAGCCGCACCGTGCCGGCAAAATTCAGCACAACGTAGACCGCCGTGAGCATCGCGATGGTGACGAGCTTGCGCGTGGACATCGTCGAGGACTTCCATGTGAAGATGACGGCGGCGATGAGGATGAGGGCGACCGCGATGATGATCGTCCACATGATGGGGGAAAGCGCTTCGATCTGAAGGGACATTGTGAGGACCTCCTTTTCAAAAATCATATGCTCCGCCTCGGCGGTGCGCCGTGCGGAACGGCTTGATCCGGGAAAAAGAAAACACCTCTCCCTCCGGATGGCAGGAACCACACGGAGGAGAGGCCTCACAATGCTCTCGTCTGAGTGGCAAGCGGATGCGGAAGCCATACTGCAAACCATGGGTTTTTCGTCCGTGGGCAACTTCCCATCCCAGCGGCACTGTTCGCTCTTCGCGTAAACACATGGCTTCCTACTCTGCCGGTGCAGCCCTTTCTCTCTTGGCTGCACGCTCAACATAGCAGACCGCACAGCACTTGTCAATCATTTTCCGTCTCTCTTTGCGCACTTTTGCCTTTTTTAGGCGATTCATCATTTTTTCTGAATAAAATCACCTTCCGCATTGGTCACTTATTCTTGACGCACCAACTCTTTTTTGCTATTCTAAGGGGTAGAGAGCACCGCGTGGAACCTGCGCTCCGCAGGCTCGCCAACGGTAGATACATCTAAATACTTAGGAGGATACCGCACCATGATCAAAGAAACCATGGAATTCCTGTCCCAGTATGACCCCGAAGTCGGCGCCACCATTGAGAAGGAATATCATCGTCAGCAGCGCAACATCGAGCTGATCGCTTCCGAAAACATCGTCTCCCCCGCCGTCATGATGGCGATGGGCACCTGCCTGACCAACAAGTACGCCGAGGGCTATCCCGGCAAGCGTTACTACGGCGGCTGCTACTGCGTCGACGAAACCGAGGAGATCGCCCGTCAGCGCGCCTGCAAGCTCTTCGGCGCCGAGCACGCCAACGTTCAGCCCCACTCCGGCGCTTCCGCCAACCTCGCCGCGTTCAAGGCTATGCTCCAGCCCGGCGACACCTACATGGGCATGAATCTCGCCCACGGCGGCCACCTGTCCCACGGCAGCCCGGTCAACATCTCCGGTCAGTACTTCCATCAGGTCCCCTACTCCCTCAACGACGAGACCGAGCAGCTCGACTATGATGAGATCTACCGCATCGCGCAGGAGTGCAAGCCCAAGATGATCCTGGCCGGCGCCTCTGCCTATCCCCGCAAGATCGACTTCGCCAAGTTCCGTGAGATTGCCGATTCCGTCGGCGCTTATCTCATGGTCGATATGGCGCACATCGCGGGCCTCGTCGCTGCCGGCGTGCACCAGAATCCCGTGCCCTATGCCGACGTTGTCACCACCACCACCCACAAGACCCTGCGCGGTCCCCGCGGCGGCATGATCCTCTGCAAGAACGAGATCACCAAGAAGAACATCGAGACCGGCGAGATGGAGACCATCACCCTCGCCAAGAAGATCGACTCCGCCGTGTTCCCCGGCACCCAGGGCGGCCCGCTCGAGCACATCATCGCTGCCAAGGCCATCTGCTTCGGCGAGGCGCTCAAGCCCGAGTTCAAGGCCTACGGCGAGCAGGTCGTCAAGAATGCCGCCGTCCTCGCTGAGGGTCTGAAGGCCGAAGGCTTCCGCCTGGTCTCCAACGGCACCGACAACCACCTGATGCTCGTCGACGTCCGCAACTTCAACATCACCGGTAAGGAGATCGAGCACCGTCTGGACGAGTGCTTCATCACCGTCAACAAGAACTCCATCCCCAACGACCCCGAGAAGCCGTTCGTCACCTCCGGTATCCGCGTCGGCACCCCCGCTGCCACCACCCGCGGCCTGAAGGAAGAGGAAATGAAGCAGATCGCGAAGATCATGGGTATGGTCGCCCGCGACTTTGAGGGCAACAAGAAGGAAGCTCAGGACGCCGTCGTCGCCCTGACCCAGAAGTTCCCCATCTACGAATAAAACAACTTCAAAAAAGAGAGGCTGTCCATTCGGACAGCCTCTCTTTTTTGAGCGAGATCGCACTCCGCTTCGTGCCTTGCTGCCGTTGGCAGCTGCGACACGCGCGGAGCGAGAAGAGTTTTTTGGCACGCGCGTGTCGCGCCAAAAAACGATCAAGATCATTTGCCGCCGGTGGGCGGCAAATGCGGCGGTACCTGACGCGCTTACAGCGCCATGCGCAGGATCTTCAGCACGTCCTCCTTTGCAAGCGGCATAAAGCCGTTCGCAAGGCCGCCGTTCGCGGCTTTCTCGGCCATGACGTCAAAGTGCGTGTCGTCGATGTTCAGCTCGCGCAGGTGCGCGGGCATCCCGATGGAGGTGAAGAACTCACGCGTTTTGCCGATGGCCGCGCGTGCGATCTCCATCGGTGCGCGCTGCTCCTCGATGCCCCATACGTTCACGCCGTACTCGGCGAACTTCCACGCGTTGTCCTCGTGCAGCACATACTCCATCCAATAGGGCGTGAGCAGCGCAAGGCCCGCGCCATGCGTGATATCGTAGAAGGCACTCAGCTCGTGCTCGATGGCGTGCACCGACCAGGCCGTGCTCTCTCCGCAGCTCAAAAGGCCGTTGATGGCAAGGCTCGAGGCCCACATCAGGTTTGCACGCGCCTCGTAGTTGTCCGGCTCGGCGAGCGCGATGGGTGTATAGTGGATGCAGGTCTTCAGCACGCCCTCGGCAAGGCGGGACTGGAGGTACGCGCCCTTCGTGCGGTTGAAATAATTTTCAAATGTGTGGCTCATGATATCCGATGCGCCGCTCGCCGTCTGATACGCGGGCAGCGACATACTGTACGTCGGGTCCAGGATGGAGAAGACAGGCTTGGTGTGGTCGTTGCCGCTGCCCCACTTTTCGTTTTTCTCCATGTCCGAGATCACGGCAAAGCCGTCCATCTCCGAGCCGGTGGCCGCGTTCGTCAGCACCGCCGCAATGGGCAGTGCCGCCACAAGCTTCTTGCGGTCGAGCACCAGATCCCAAGCGTCGCCCTCGTAGCACACGCCCGCCGCGACCATCTTGCCGCAGTCGATCGTGCTGCCGCCGCCGACGGCCAGCACCGCTGTCAGCCCATGCTCGCGGCAGAGCTCCACGCCGCGGCGCACCGACGTGATGCGAGGATTCGGCTCCACGCCGGAAAGCTCCACATATTCGATCCCCGCACCCTTGAGCTGCGCGATGACCTGATCGTAGAGCCCGCTGCGCTTGATGCTGCCGCCGCCGTAGACGAGCAGCACATTTTTGCTCAGCTGCGCCATGCGCGCACCGAGGTGCTCGATCTGGCCCTTGCCGAAGTAAATATCCGTGGGCACGTGGTAGAAAAAGTTGTCCATCTGTCGTTCTCCTTTTCGCTTTGCTGTATCGTGCTTTTTGTTTATGGCATCAGTCCGCCGCGGCGGACTGTTCCTTTTCGTATGCCGCGCGTTCCTCGCCGAGATCGGCAAGGTCCGCCGCCGTATAGCCGTGCTTTTCGCCGTACTGGTACAGGCTCAGCGCTGCGCTTCCCTCGTCGCTCGCGCACATATCCTCCACCGCGCCGCGGAGCGCTGCAAGGAAGCCGTCCGTCGCGACGGTCTTGTTCTTCTTCGTGACGGCGATAGCTTCGCGGTCCTCGATGGCGGTCCCGTCGTCCGCGTCCTGCACCAGCGCGAGGGTGATCGTATCCTCATGGTCAAAGCAGGCCGTGAGCGGCAGAAACGCGACGTCCACGCTGCCGTCCGCAAGCGCCTGCGCCGTCGCCTCCGCGCTCGTGCCGAAAGTGACGGCGGCGCTCCCGACTTCGACGTTTCTTTCGCTGAGCGCAGCGACCAGCGGCAGCATGTCCTTGAGCGCGAGCAGGTCATCCACGTCCCGCTCGCCCTTGACAAATTCGACGTGCAGCGTCTCAAGCGTGATCGGCGCGTCGGGGATGGCGTCATCCTCGCCGGTATCGCCCGGATCGTCTTTCTTTCCGCAGCCCGCAAGACTCAGCACCAGCATGAGCGCCAGCAGCGCGGCAAGTCCTTTTTTCATTCTGTGTGAGCTCCTTTCCGCCGGGCGTCATCGCCCGCAAGTCCGGTCTTTCGTCCTTACTCTACCATTTTGACGCGGGAAAGGCAATAAAAGTTTCCCTGAAAATACTTGACAGTTCGCTGATTTTGACTATAATTTGAAATTGATTTTCATTTTCATATTCAGGAGGTCAGCATGGCGACCTATACCACCAAGCAGCAAAAGGCGGTGCTCGACTGTCTCTCCGAGCGCGCAGACTCCCCCGTCAGCGCCGCGGCCATTGTCGACGCGCTGCGCGATCAGGGGGAGCATATCGGCATTGCAACGGTCTACCGGCAGCTGGAAAAGTTAGAGCGGCAGGGCAGCGTCCACAAGGTCACGACCGACGAGGGCGCGTACTATCAGTTCTGCACCCACGGCTGTGCAACAGACTGCTGCCTTTTTAAGTGCGAGCGCTGCGGGCGCATCGTGCATCTCGACTGCCATCAGCTCGCCCCGCTCTATGAGCATCTGGAGCACGAGCACGGGTTCAGTATCAACCCCCGCAAGACGATGTTCTACGGCCTGTGCCGCGAGTGTCAGGAGGGCGCATGAAACGCATTGCTTCGCTATTTTTGGCGCTCGTGCTGGCATTTTCGCTCTGCGCCTGCGCTGCGCCGGCGGAAAAAGCGGACGACGGAAAGCTTCAGATCGTCACAACGCTTTTCCCCTATTACGACTTCGCCCGCGCCATCGCCGGCGACCGCGCGGACGTCACGCTCCTGCTCTCGCCGGGGCGCGAAGCGCACAGCTTCGAGCCCACGCCGCTCGACGCCGTCACGATCTCGGAAGCCGACGTCTTCCTCTACAACGGCGGCGAGGGGGAATACTGGGTCGACAGTATGCTCGACGCGGCGGGGGAACACATCACCGTCGTTGCACGCATGATGGACTATGTCGATGCGCTCGATGAGGAATATGTCGAGGGAATGCAGGGCGCAGACGGGCACGACCATGACCACGACCACGATGGGCATGACGACCATGACGAGCACGATGATCACGACCATGACGAGGAAGCGCACGACAGCGACGCGGTCGAATACGACGAGCACATCTGGACGTCGCCGAAAAACGCCGTTGTCCTCTGCCGCGCCGTCTGCGACGCGATCTGCAAGGCCGATCCCGCAAACGAGGATTTCTACCGCGCGAACTGTGATGGCTACTGCGCGCAGATTGAAGCACTCGACGCACGCTTTGCCGACCTGTGCGAAAACGCGCCGCGCAAGCTTCTCGTCTTTGCCGACCGCTTCCCGATGCTCTACTTCTGCCGCGAATTCGGCCTGAACTACCGCGCGGCGTTCCACGGCTGCTCGGGCGACACCGAGCCCTCGCTCGCCACGATCAAGTTTCTCATCGACAAGGTGGAGGACGAGGATATCCCCGTGGTCTACACCATCGACTTCGGCACGAAAAAAGTCGCCGCCGTGGTGAGCGAGTGCACCGGCGCGGCGATCGAAACCATTTATTCCATGCAAACCGTTTCCCGCGCGGATTTTGACGCGGGCGAGACCTACCTCACGCTCATGGAGCGCAACTACGAAGCACTCAGAAAGGGGCTCAGCGAATGAATGAAACGCCCATCGTCCTCGCGTGTGAGGACGTCACGCTCGGCTATGAGCACAAACCGCTCCTGGAGCACTTGACCCTCACCGTCCGCGCGGGGGACTACCTCTGCATCGTCGGCGAGAACGGCAGCGGCAAATCGACGCTGCTGCGCTCGCTTTTGGGGCTTCTCCCGCCCCTTGCGGGCAAGATCGACTGTCCCGCCCAGCGCGAAGGGCGGCTCGGGTATCTTCCCCAGCAGACGCCCACGCAGCGCGACTTTCCCGCAACGGTCACAGAGGTCGTGCTCTCGGGCTTTTCCAACCGCCGCACCCGCTTTTTCTACACGGCGGAGGAACGGTCGGCCGCGCTGATGAACCTCGGCAAGCTCGGCGTGCTCGAGCTCAAGGACAAATGCTACCGCGAGCTTTCCGGCGGCCAGCAGCAGCGCGTGCTGCTCGCGCGCGCCCTGTGCGCGGCAAACGACCTGCTCATCCTCGACGAGCCGGTCACGGGCCTCGACCCCGCCAGTATGCAGGACCTCTACAAAACGCTGCGCTATTTGAACGAGCGCGAGGGCATGGCCATCATCATGGTCACGCACGACATCGAAAACGCCCTGCGCGAGGCAAAACACATCCTCTGCGTCGACCGCGCGGGCTGCTTTTACGGCACGGTGGATGAGTTTCTATCGTCGCCCGCCGGCAAACGGTTTGGAGGTGAGCGCGCATGAAGCTGCTTCTTTCGATGTTCGCCTACCCCTTCATCGTGCGCGCGTTCGTCGTCGGCATTTTAGTCTCGCTGTGCGCGGCGCTGCTCGGCGTACCGCTGGTCTTAAAGCGCTACTCCATGATCGGCGACGGGCTGAGCCATGTGTCGTTCGGCGCGCTGTCGGTCGCGGTCGCGTGCGGCTTTGCGCCGCTGTGGTTTTCCATTCCCGTTGTCGTCATTGCGGCGTTCGTCCTCATGCACGTGGCGGAAAAGAGCCGCGTCAGCGCGGATGCGATGATCGCGGTGTTCTCCGCCTCGGCGCTCGCCATCGGCGTCATCGTCACCTCGCTCACCACCGGCATGACGACGGACGTTGACAGCTATATGTTCGGCAGCATCCTCGCGATGTCGCGCTCGGACGTCTTTTTGAGCGTCACGCTCGCGCTGTGCGTGCTCGCGCTCTATATCCTCTTTTACCACAAGCTCTTTTCCGTCACGTTCGACGAGCCCTTCGCCCGCGCGACGGGCGTGCACGTGGAGGTGTACAAGACCATCCTCTCCGTCCTGACGGCGCTCACTGTCGTGCTCGGGATGCGCATGATGGGCGCAATGCTGCTCTCGAGCCTCATCATCTTCCCCGCGCTTTCGGCCATGCGCGTTTTCAAGAGCTTCCGAAGCGTTGTGTGCTTTGCCGCGGGCCTCTCGGTCGTGTGCTTCTGCCTCGGCCTCACGGGGTCTTACCTGCTCTCCACCCCCGTGGGCGCGACGGTCGTTGTCTGCGACCTTGCGGCGTTTCTCCTCTGCTGTCTCATCGGCCGGGGACGGGGATAAACAGCTTCTTAAATTTTTTGAAGGGCTGCGCCTGCAAGCTTGCAAAGCGCGGCCCTTCGTGTTATATTTTAAGCAGTAACCCATTTCTTTGTCTGATTTTTGATCTGTCATTTGAAAGGAGCTATTGTCATGAAAAAATTTCTTGCCCTGCTGCTGGCCCTAACGCTGGCACTCTCCCTCGCTGTTCCCGCCTACGCCGCGGACACAACGGAAGAAGATGACCTCGACTGGGCTGCACTGGAAGCCGAGCTTGCCAAGGCTGAGGCCGAACAGCGTGCCGCGGCGCTCAAGGAGCTCGGTGCTGCCGCCGGTCAGATCAACGTCCTTCTGAACGACAAATGCGTCGCCTCCCCCGACGCGGTGCCCGTGCTCAAGGACGGCCGCACCATGGTGCCTATGCGCTCCGCGGTCGAGGCCATGGGTGCAGTCGTCGATTATGACGCCGCCACGCGCACCGCGAGCGTCAAGATGGGCGATGTGAGCTTCACTCATGTCATCGGCACAGATGTCATCACGCACTCCGACGGTTCGACCGTCAAGATGGACGTTGTCTCCTACATCGACAAGGGCCGCACCATGGTGCCGCTGCGCTTTTTCTCGCAGGTGCTCGGTTATGACGTGTTCTGGGACAATGACTACAAGCTCGCCTTCCTGATGGACGAGGATACCTGGGCGGCGGCTGTCGACAAGGATCTCACCATCCTCAACAGCCTTTTTGCCCAGCAGAGCAAGACCTCTGACCTCTCCAAGACGCAGAAGAGCACGCTGACCGCCAAGGGCACCGTCAAGGTCGTCGACAGCATCAACGGCGACAAGAGCTACCCCTACTCCGGCAGCATGACCGTGCTCGCCGGCAAGAATGCAGCTAACCTGACGATGAGCCTTGACCTCTCCTCCATGCTCGAGCTGCTCGAATCGCTTGCCGAAGAAGCTGTTCCCGCCGAGTACCGCGCACAGCTTGCAAAGTTCAGCGCCGAGGCCATTCTCTCCGACAAGGCCTATATCAAGAGTCCGCTTCTCGACGCGATGAGCGAGAGCAAGAGCGGCACGTGGTACTCCCTCGGTGAGCTGAACTATTCCGAGCTCTATCAGCAGGCTGTTTCCGCCGCATCCGCGTCCGCGTCTGCCGCGACCGTCGGCCATCTGCTTTACGCCATGATGCAGCAGGGCGACGCCAACCATTTCTTTGATTCCTGGGAGGGCTGCACCGCCGCCGCGAAGCTCATCAAGCTGATGTATGCCGACAGCACGTTTGTCAAGTCCGGCAGCGGATATCAGTGGCACTTCGGCCTTGCCGAGCTCGCCAAGCTGATGAACAGCATGGACAGCGAGGAAAGCTATACCGCCGACTCGCTCAAAAAAGACGGCCTGAGCGATTTCTCGCTCGATATGACCCTTCAGGGCACATCCGCAACGCTCGTATGCAAGATGGTGATGGGCGATGACTCCGGCACGCTCGTCACGCTCAGCATGACGGTCAAGTCGAGCGGCAATCAGGCGTCCGCCAAGGGCAGCGTGCAGGTGCGCAACCTCTGCGAGGTGACGTTTGACCTCGCTTCCACCGCACAGACGACGAGCGAGAGCGTCAAGACTGCGCCCGCCGCGGGCGCAAGCATCGTCGACCTCGGCGCGGAAACGCTCCCGATAGCCGGTTGATCCGCTCCCGCGTCCCGCAGCTCACAGCACAAATAGAAAATGGGTCTCTGCAAAGATGCAGAGACCCATTTTTTTGAGATTTCCTGCGTCGGACTCAGACCGCTTCCGCCTTGGCGAGCATCAGCCTTGCGCCGCTTTGGGAGCAAAGCTCGATCTCGCCCGCATAGCCGTCGAAGCGCGCGGCTTCGTCGACTCTGAGCGCAACGCTCTCGCCGCCGGCGGTCACGTTGACCTCGCCCGCGCCGCAGTAGATGAGCGTCATCCCCCCGCAGCCGTGGACGGTCTTGTGCTCGCCATCGGCCAGGTGCTCGCCGCGCATCCTGCCCTCGCACCTGCCCTTGCGGAGCATGAGGTTGAAGTCGCGGCAGCGGCCCCAGGAATGCGTATCGTCGCCGCCGTCAAAGCGGTGGACCTCATAGGGGTTCAATGTCAGCTTCTCGCCGCCGTTGTGGTTCAGCTCGATCGTCCCCTCAAGCGTGGAGATCAGGCGCTCATAGTCGGGCAGCGCCGTAAAGTCGGACTCTGCGTCCTCAACGGTCGCGGAGCTGAGTCTCCACAGAAAATCGCGGTCCGCGTACACCGCGCCCTCGGGCGCGATGCCGAGCTGGGTCGTAAGGCCGCCGGACCACTTGGTCGTGATGTAGTCGCTCGGCGTCAAATGCCGGATGGTCATAAAAACAACTCCTTTGCAAATCACAAATGGCTCCGGTGTGCGCGCACCGAAGCCATTTGATCTTATTTCCCGTTTAGCCCTCGATGAGCTTGACGATCTCAGCGTAGCACTCGTCGGCAAGGGGCAGCGCGTGCGCGAGCAGCTTCTCGCCCTTGGCGCGATACTCGGCGGCAAACTCCTGATCCTTGAGGGACGTGATGTTGATGAGCACGTTGAGCCATGCGCCCTGGATACCGGCCTTGAGGGACAGGAACGCAACGCCCAGGTCGCTCGCGGAGGTGTCGTTGAAGCGGCCCAGCAGGGACTGCGCGAGCGTCAGCGTCTCGTCGATGAGCTCCATCATCTCCATCGGGGTCTTGGTGCAGCCCTTCAGACCGTTCTGGATGGCGGCGGAGCGGGCGGCCTTCTCCTCGTCGGTCGCCTTGGGCATACCGAACGCGTCGGAGACGACGTTGAACGCCTCGGTGTCGCGGTCCATCACGTCGAGCAGGCGAACCTTCAGCTCGTTGCCCTTCTTCTCGACCTCGGCAGCGTGCTCGGCAAACTCGGCATACTTCTTGCGGCCCTGGGTCAGGCCGCCGACCATCGCGGTCAGCGCGGCGCCGATGGAGCCATAGAGAGCAGCGCAGGAGCCGCCGCCCGGCGCGGGAGCATCGGAAGCAACGGTATCGGCAAAGCCGGTAACGGTCATTTCAGCAAGTTTCATGGTGATAATATCCTTTCATCATTTCGTGGCGCTTATTTGCCCCGCACGCACATCGCCGCACCTTTACGGTCTGCCGCCCCGATTGGGGCAGCCGAATGCACGCGCAGAGCGCAATCAGCGTCGCAGACTTTGCCGCCTCCCGGCGGCAAATAGCTTTCATTCATCGCGGAGGACGACCTGTGCGTCCGCAGCGATACTTCGCAGCGCGCGACATGGTGAATGCCGCGCGCTGAAAATTCCACTCAAGGCGGCAAGCCGCCTTGAGTGGGCTCTCAAAGGAGCGGCAACGCCGCTTCTTTGAATTTTTTACTCCATGTCGATCAGGTGATACTCCATGACCTGGTTCTTGCAGTCGAAGTCCTTGGCCTTGAGATAGAACTCGGCGCAGTCGATCAGGGCCTTGGCGGGGGTCAGGCCGACGATCTCGCTCTCGATGACGCGGGTGCCGTAGCGCTCGGCCAGCGCCTTGATCATCTCATAGGTGACATACAGCGGGGTGTCCTCGTAGTTGACCATGTTCATGGAGACCTGCGCGATGCCGCGGTCCTCGAGCATGAAGCCCATGGCCTTGCAGCTGCGGAAGCCGCCCGAAGAGCCGCGGATGACCTTGGCGATCTTCTTGGCGATCTCAACATCGTCGGTCGCGAGGTTGCAGTTGAAGGCGACCAGCGGCATACGGGCGCCGATGGCGGTGATGCCGGCGGTGGGGTGGATCTTGCGCTCGCCGTAGTCGGGAGCCCAGTCGGGCTGCAGGAGCTTTTCGGGCATCCCCTCGAACTCACCCTTGCGGCAGGTGGCAAGGTTGCGGCGCTCGGGACGGGTGGCGCTGTCCTCATACAGGAAGGAGGGGACCTTCAGCTCGTCCCAGATGCGCTGAGCAACGCGCTTGGACATTTCGACAGCTTCCTCCACGGTCACGTCCATCTGGGGAACGAAGGGGATAACGTCGGTCGCGCCCATGCGCTTGTGCTCGCCGTGATGCTTGTTCATGTCGATGCGCTCGGTGGCGACCTTCGTCAGCTGGAAGGCGACCTCCTCGATGGCCTCGGGAGAGCCGATGAGGGTGAAGACGCAGCGGTTGTGGTTGCCGTCGGTCTGGGCGTCGAACAGGGTGCAGCCGGGAACGCTCTTGGCGGTCTCGACGAGGGCGTTATAGGTGGCCTCGTCCTTTTCCTTGGAGCAGCTAAAATTGGGGATGCATTCGATCAGCTTTGCCATTGTGATGTCCTCCGTTAATTTATTTTTTCAATGAATCATCATTTTGCTCAGACAGATGCGCCGCATCTGTCTGTTTTTTGTTCAGCGCCGCTATTATATCGCGGCCCTTCCAACGCGTAAACACGTTTTCTTTCTCTTTTTTCAGCAGCGGCTTAATTTTTTTAAGTGATACTCTGTTCGACAAAGCGCTGCACGCACGGCGCGCTCACGACCGCGCTGTTCCACGCCAGGATTGCATACGAGCGGATCGGCAGACCGCGCACAGGCTTTGCCTTTAAAGGCGCGCCCGGATGCGTGCTGAGGATGGACTTTGGCAGAAAACTGATGCCAAAGCCCGAGAGCACCATCTGCATCGCCATGGGCGTATCGTAGCAGTGGCAGGTCACATTCGGCGTAAAGCCGCTGCGCTGGCACTCCTGCACCAAAAAGTCGTTGTAGCTCCAGAGGTCGTCCGAGCGAAGCAGGCACATCGGAACCCCCTCGAGCCGCTCGATGGGCACCTCCTGAAGCTCCGGCGCGGGATCCATGTCCTCGCGCATGATGAGCTCGAGCGCATCCTCGCCCAGAGCGCGCTCCTGCAGGCCGCTCGGCTCGCGCGCCGCCGTGCGCAGAAACAGTGCGTGCAGCTCCCCGCGGTTGAGCGCTTCGATCAGCTCCTGCGGCGAACCTACGCGGATGAACAGCTCCACCTGCGGATAGCTGCTGTGATACTCATTTATATAATGTAAGGCGTATGGCATTGCCGAGTAGATGACGCCGAGCTTGATGCGCCCGCTCATGCCCGTGCCCACGCTGCGCACGCTGTCCTCCACGCGGCGGATGTCCTGAAATATCTGCTGCGTCTGCTGGTAGAGGTTCTGCCCCGCGTCGGTGAGCACCATGCCCTTGCTGCCGCGCAGAAAAAGCTGTACGCCGAGTTCCTCCTCCAATTGCGCGATCTGGCGCGAGATGGGCGGCTGCGCCACATGCAGCTCGCGCGCCGCCGCGGAGATGCTTTTCGCCTCTGCCACCGCACAGAAATATTCCAACTGCCGCAGCTTCATCCTTCCGCCCTCTTTTCTATACCAAAAAAGTATCGTATGCTGACAAATTAAGTACTTTTCATTATAGCACATCTTTGCTATAATGCAAGTTGTAAAGAAAAGAGCCAAATATCTTTTGAATTTTAGCACTTTTACAGAATAAATTTTATGAAAGAGAGGCACCACCATGATCAACCTTGCAGATGAAGCCATGACGATCAAGCTGGATTACGAGCTTCCCGAATATCCGAAGTTCGAAGAAGGCTATCGCCGCGCTCCCCGCCGCGAATCCCACCTGACCGAGGCCGATAAGGCGCTCGCCATCAAGAACGCTCTGCGTTACATCCACCCCGACCATCACGAGCAGATGGCCAAGGAGTTTGCGCAGGAGCTCGAAGAGCACGGCCGTATCTATGGCTACCGCTTCCGTCCCGAGGGCAAGCTCTACGGCAAGCCCATCGACGAGTACAAGGGCAAGTGCATCGAGGGCCGCGCCATCCAGGTCATGATCGACAACAACCTCGACTTTGACATCGCGCTCTACCCCTATGAGCTGGTCACCTACGGCGAGACCGGTCAGGTCTGCCAGAACTGGATGCAGTACCGTCTCATCAAGAAGTACCTCGAGCAGCTGACCGACGAGCAGACCCTCGTTGTCATGTCCGGTCATCCTCTGGGCCTCTTCCACTCCCACAAGATGGCTCCGCGTGTCATCATCTCCAACGGCCTGATGGTCGGCACCTTCGATGACCAGGAGAACTTCAACCGCGCTGCTGCGCTCGGCGTTGCCAACTACGGTCAGATGACCGCCGGCGGCTGGATGTACATCGGCCCCCAGGGCATCGTCCACGGCACGTTCAACACCCTGCTCAACGCCGGCCGTCTGAAGCTCGGCATCCCCAACGATCAGAACCTCGCCGGCCGCCTGTTCGTCTCCGCCGGTCTTGGCGGCATGAGCGGCGCTCAGGGCAAGGCTGCTGAGATCGCCGGTGCTGCCTCCATCATCGCTGAGGTCGACGATTCCCGTATCGAGACCCGTTACACCCAGGGCTGGGTCAGCCACCGCACCGCCTCCCTCGAAGAGGCCACCAAGATCGCTCTCGAGCACCAGAAGGAAGGCAAGCCCTGCGCTGTCGCCTATAACGGCAACATTGTCGACCTGCTCGAGTACCTGTACAACAACAATGTCCATGTCGACCTGATGAGCGACCAGACCTCCTGCCACGTGCCTTATGACGGCGGCTACTGCCCGCAGGGCCTCACGTTCGAGCAGCGCACCGAAATGCTCGACAAGGATCCCGACGGCTTCCGTGTCCTCGTCGACAAGACGCTGCAGCATCACTATGAGATGATCTGCAAGTTCCACGAGCGCGGCACCTACTTCTTCGACTACGGCAACAGCTTCCTCAAGGCTGTTTACGACTCCGGTGTGAAGAGCATCTGCAAGAACGGCGAGAACGACCTCGACGGCTTCATCTTCCCCTCCTACGTCGAAGATATCCTTGGTCCCTGCCTGTTCGACTTCGGCTACGGCCCGTTCCGTTGGTGCTGCCTGAGCCGCAACCCCGAGGATCTGCACAAGACCGACGTGGCTGCCGCCGAGTACATCAAGGCCCACAACCGCCGCTATCAGGACTACGACAACTATGTCTGGGTCCGCGACGCCGAGAAGAACAAGCTGGTCGTCGGCACCCAGTGCCGTATTCTCTATCAGGATGCCATGGGCCGCATGAACCTCGCGCTCAAGTTCAACGAGATGGTCCGCAACGGTGAGATCGGCCCCGTCATCCTTGGCCGTGACCATCACGACACCGGTGGTACCGATGCGCCCTTCCGTGAGACCTCCAACATCAAGGACGGCTCCAACATCATGGCTGAGATGGCCACCCAGTGCTACGCTGGTAACGCTGCCCGCGGCATGAGCTACATCGCTCTGCACAACGGCGGCGGTACGGGTATCGGCCGCGCCATCAACGGCGGCTTCGGTATGGTCCTCGATGGCTCTGAGCGTGTCGACACCATCCTGCGTATGTCCATGCCTTGGGATACCATGGTCGGCGTTGCCCGCCGCAGCTGGGCGCGCAATGAGAACGCCATGACCACTGTCGCCGAGTACAACAAGATGTACGAGGGTCAGGATCACATCACCATGCCTTACGTCGCGGACGAAGAGCTCTGCGAGAAGGCCGTGAAGGAATACATGCACTAAGAAAACACTTCAAAAAAGGGGCTTTTTACAAAGCCCCTTTTTTGAGTAGGATCCACTCCGCTGCGCGCACTCGCTTTGCTCGCACACTTGCGGAGTGCAAAGAATCTTTCCGACGCGCATGTCGTCGGAAAGATGATCTCAATTTATTTGCCGCCTGCGGGCGGCCTGGGCAGCCGCTGGCGGCTCTGCCGCCTTGCGGATGCCGCGTACCCCTTGCGGGTAAAACTCTGCGAGGCTTTTTTGACAAGCCATCGAACAGAATGCTCTTTCCAACAGTGAGAAAGGACAACATTTACTATGAAAAAGTTACTGGTCAAAAACATCGGCCTGCTGGCGACGCCCGAGGGCAGATCCGCCCATCGCGGCGAGGAGCAGGGCAAGATCAAATTCTTAAAGGATGCGTGGGTGCTCATCGAGGACGGCATCATCGCCTCCGTCGGTACCGGCGCGGTTCCCGCTTGTGAGGGCGCGGAAGTCGTCGACGCGGAGGGCCACCTCGTCACCCCCGGCCTTGTCGACGCCCACACCCACCTCATCTTCGGCGGCTGGCGCCAGAACGAGCTGGGTCTCAAGCTCCACGGTGCAAGCTATCTCGACATTCAGAACGCGGGCGGCGGCATCCAGTCCACGACGAACGCCACCCGTCAGGCCAGCGAGCAGGAGCTCGCCGCCAAGGCCTCCAAGGCGCTCGACGAGATGATGGGCTTCGGCACCACCACGGTCGAGGCCAAGAGCGGATACGGCCTCGCCACCGAGCATGAGCTCAAGGCGCTCGAGGTCATCAAGGACTTGAACGATCATCACCGCATGGACCTTGTCGCGACCTTCATGGGCGCGCACCTCGTTCCCGCGGAGTACAAGTCGAACCGCGCGGAGTACGTCCGCCTCGTCTGCGAGGAGATGATGCCCCGCGTCAAGGAGCAGGGCATCGCCAAATTCTGCGACGTCTTCTGCGAGGCTGACACTTTCACCGTCGAGGAGTCCCGTCAGGTGCTCGAGGCGGGTCTCAAGTACGGCCTGCGCCCGAAGATTCACGCCGACGAGATCGAAGCCATCGGCGGCAGCCAGCTCGCCGGCGAGATCGGCGCGATCTCGGCTGAGCACCTGATCGTCTGCCCGCCGGAGGGCATCTCTTCCATGGCCAGGGGCGGCGTCATCGCCTGCCTTCTGCCCGCGACGAGCTTCAACCTCGGCGCGGTGTTCGCGCCCGCGCGCGACATGGTCGCGGCCGGCGTGCCCGTCGCGATGGCGACGGATTTCAACCCCGGCTCCTGCCCCTGCCTCAATATGCAGTTTGTCATCAACCTCGGCTGTCTCAAATATAAGCTCACGCCCGAGGAAGTCCTCACAGCCGTCACGCTCAACGGCGCCGCGGCGATCGACCTTGCCGACAAGGTCGGCTCTGTGGAAGAGGGCAAGCTGGGCGACCTCGTCATTTGGGACGCGCCCGACCTTGACTACATCTGCTACCGCGTGGGCAGCAACCTCGCCAAGACCGTCATCAAGCGCGGCGAGATCGTGTAAAACAGGAAGGAGAAGGGGGATCCCGTCATGGATAGGACCGATTATCAGATCTTGAATCTCCTGCAGGCCGACAGCCGCTGCACGCTGCGCCGCATGGGTGATCTTGTGGGGCTCACGCCCCCCGCCGTTTCCGAGCGCATCCGCCGCATGGAGGAAAGCGGCGTCATCCGCGGCTACCACATCGACGTGGACCGCACAAAGCTCGACTGCAACATCACGGGCTTCATCTCCGTCGCCCTCGAGCCGGACAAGTATGACAAATTCTGCGATTTCTGCGCTTCGCAGAGTGCCGTCATCAGCCATTACCACGTCGTCGGCGAGTTCAATGCGCTGCTGCGCTTTGCCGTGCGCGACACCCAGCAGCTCGACCAGCTCCTCTCCCAGATCAAGAAGTTCGGCGACTCCCGCACCTCGATCGAGCTCAAAACGCTGTTCGACAGCAAGGATATCCCCCTGCCCTGAGCACACCGCATCTGCCAAAGTCCCCCGCTGCGCCGCAGCGGGGGACTTTTTTGCGCTGACACGGCAGCGTAATGGCGTATCATCGAGATTTCCCATGTTCTTCCGTCTTGCGAACGGGGGCGAATATTGGTATACTGTTTCCTACCAAAGTATTCCTCAGACCGCAAAAAGGAGGCGCCGAAGTCATGAAACTGGAGCAAACGCAGTCCCTTGCCCAAAAGCTCGTGCTGACGCAGAATATGCGCCAGTCGCTCGACTGCCTTCAGCTCTCCGCCCCCGAGCTGAGCGAATACGTGCAGGAGGTCGCGCTCTCAAATCCTCTTCTGGATGTGCAGGCCCCCACCTATTATGAAACGCAGTTCCCCAGCGAGGCCGCCCCCTCCGAGCGCGAAGCGCCCGAGATCCGCGAGGCCGACGCCTGGCAGAGCTTTTCCCCCTCCGCAGGCGGCGACGGCCAGAGCGACTTCACCGCCTATCTCGTGCGCGAAAAGACCTTCCGCGACCACCTGAACGAGCAGATCGGGCAGATGAAGCTCGTGGACGACGAGCTTCTGCGCCTGTGCCGCTTTCTCATCGACTGTCTTGACGAGCGCGGCTATCTCGACTGTCCGCTCGAGGACCTCGCGCGTGAGTTCGACATCCCGCTTTTCTCGCTGGAGCAGGCGCTCTTTGCCGTGCAGATGCTCGACCCGCCCGGCGTCGGCGCGCGGAGCCTGTCGGAATGCCTGACGCTCCAGCTCGCGCAGAGCCGCTCGTTCGACGCGCTCACGCTGACCATCGCGCGCGACGGGCTCGCGCTTTTGAGCAAGCGCGACTACAGCGGCCTTGCCGCCCTGCTCGGCGTGAGCGTGAGCGAGGCAAAGGAGGCCGCCGCCAAAATTCTTGCGCTGAATCCCATTCCCTCGCGCAGCTTTGCCGGCAGCGAGCAGATCGCCTACGTCGCGCCCGACGCGGTCATTTCCATGCAGCAGGGCCAGCTCGTCATCGAGCTCAACGACCGCATCCTGCCGCGCCTTTCCGTCAACGCCGAGTACTCCGCCCTCTCCACGAGCGACGACCCCGAGGTCCAGCACTACGTGAAAGAGAAGCTCTCTGAGGCGCAGGCTCTCATCAAGGGCGTGCACACCCGCTGCGACACGCTCCTTCAGCTCATCCGCCTCATTGCCGACGAGCAGCACGACTATTTCTGCAGCGGCGGCGAGCTCGTCCCCATCACGATGCAGCAGGTGGCCGAAAAGATGGGCATGAGCACCTCGACCATCAGCCGCGCCGCGCAGAACAAGTACATCCAGTTCCAGGGCCGCACGATCCCGCTGCGCAGCTTCTTCACCACGGCCATCCGCTCGGACGCGGCCGTCTCCTCCCACGCGGTCAAGCAGCGCATCCGCAGCCTCATTCAGGCCGAGGACCCCGCCGCGCCGCTGTCGGACGAGGCGCTGCGTCTGGCGCTCTCGGCGCTCGGCGTCGACGTCAGCCGCCGGGTCATCGCCAAATACCGCGCGGAGCTGAATATCCCGTCTTCCTCCCAGCGCAAAAAGCGCTGAGCGCAGGGCGCGATAAAATTGCAGTCAGGAGGAGCATACTCTATGGCCAGCGTATACGATCGCACAGACATTTACGATCTCTTTGACTCCCCGCAGAAGGACGCCGCCACAAAACGGCACTGGGAGACGGTCTTTTCCGGAAAGCCCATCCGCTCTGCGCTCGATGTGAGCATCGGCACAGGCTCCCTCACGCTGCCGCTTGCGGACCTTGGCGTTTCGCTGTACGGCTCTGACCTGAGCGGAAGTATGCTTGCGCGCTGCCGCAAAAAAGCGGATGAACGCGGCATCACCATCGACCTGCGGCAGAGCGATTTTCGTGAGTTGACTCGCCATTTCGACCGCAAATTCGACTGTGTGATGAGCACCGGCAACTCGCTCGCCTATGTGACGAACGATGAGATCACGGGTGTTCTGGAGCAGATGGACGCGCTTGTGCAAAGCGGCGGCTATCTCTATTTCGATCTTCGCAACTGGGACAAGATCGTGCGGCAGAAAATGCGCTTTTACTGCTATAACCCCACCTTTCTGCCAAACGGTGACCGCGTGAATCTCATGCAGGTCTGGGACCACCTGAGCGACGGCTCGATCGTTTTCAACCTTGTCTACACCTTCGAGCGCGGCAATCTGATTTTTCAGAAGGAGCACTTTGAAGAGCACTACCATCCCGTACCGCAGAAACTGCTGCTCGACAAGCTCGCCCGGCTCGGCTATGAAGATATCGAGGTCACGGCCTTTCCCGTGCAGTTCGGCGCGTTTGACCCCGAAAAGTCGGAATGGTACTGTGCGCTGGCACGCAAAACAAAATAGAGGTTGCCTTTTTCATAAAAAGGGGCATGATAGGATGTATCATCGCGCGGCGGCACTGCCGCGCGCTTTCACAGGAGGAATCAGATATCATGGACGGTATGAAAAATATCAGCAAGGCCGAGGTCCTCACCCTGCGCGATCAGGTGGCCTATCAGTCCGGTCAGGTCGTCAGCCGCACGCTGGCGCAGAACCAGCACGTGAGCGTCACGCTCTTTTCATTCGATAAGGGCGAGGAGATCAGCACTCACGAGTCCGGCGGCGACGCGATGGTCACCTGTCTCGACGGCGTGGGCAGGATCACCATTGACGGCGTGGAGCACATCCTGCACGAGGGCGAATCCATCGTCATGCCCGCGCGTCATCCGCACGCGGTGTACGGTCAGGAGCAGTTCAAGATGCTGCTGGTCGTCATCTTCTGAGCAGCGGCCGCTTATCGAAGAAATCAATGGGGAGTTTCGTTTTTGCAGCAAAATTCTCCATATTCTTTCTTGACAAAAGCAATACCCATGTGTTACCTTAAATAGGCAAATGAATCAAAAGTGATCGGATGATGAGTTCGGGAGAGACTGCGACCCTTATGCGGCCGCAGCGCCGAAGGGGAACGCAAAAGCTCTCAGGCAAAAGGGCCGAACTTGGACGACACTCCGAAAAGTGCGGCCCGCCGCACGCCGAAGGTGCAACCTGTCATGCTATACACAACAGGGAATCTCTCAGGTAATAAAACGGAGGCACAAAGTTTCGAAAGGGGAACTTTGTGTTTTTTCTCATTTGTCTTTTTAATAATTTTTATAAGATTCATTCGCGATTTTAATTCATGGAGGATGCACTAATGGAAAAGAAAACCCCGCTTTATCAGACTCATGTGGACATGGGCGGCAAGATCGTCGAATTCGGCGGCTTCCTGATGCCCGTCCAGTACCCCACCGGCGTCATCGCCGAGCACATGGCCGTGCGTGAAAAGGCCGGCCTGTTCGATGTTTCCCACATGGGTGAGCTTCGCCTGAAGGGCCCCGACGCTGTCGCCAACGTCCAGAAGATCATCACCGCCGACATCTCCGGCATGAAGGACGGCGACATCAAATACTCCATGTTCTGCAATGACAAGGGCGGCATCATCGACGACTTCATCGTTTACCGCTGCGCTGCCGACGACTACTGGCTGGTCGTGAACGCGGGCAACCGCGAGAAGGATGCCGCCTGGGTCGAGAGTCACCTCTCCGGCGATGTGGACTACCGCGACGAGGGCAACGATTGGGGCCAGCTCGCGCTCCAGGGCCCCAAGTCCCACGAGATCATGCTCAAGCTGTGCGAGGAGAAGTACCTGCCCGCCAAGTACTACACCTTTATCGACAACGTGCCCCTGAATCTCGGCGACCGCACCATCCACGCCCTCGTTTCCCAGACCGGCTACACCGGCGAGTTCGGCTATGAGATCTACTGCAAGGCCGAGGATACCGTCGATCTGTGGAAGGCCCTGCTGAAGGCCGGCGAGCCCGAGGGTCTCATCCCCTGCGGTCTCGGCGCGCGCGACACGCTGCGTCTCGAGGCCTCCATGCCGCTCTACGGCCACGAGATGAACGACGAGATCACCCCGAAGATGGCGGGCCTGCCCTGCAAGCTCACCGGCAAGGACTTCATCGGCCGCGACGCGCTCGTCGAGCTCGGCGCCCCCAAGATGAAGCGCATCGGCATGAAGGTCGTCGGCCGCGGCATCGTTCGTGAGCACTGCGACCTCTACACCATGGACGGCGAAAAGATCGGCTGGGCTTCCTCCGGCACGTTCGCTCCCTTCATCGGCTGCGGCGTCGCCATGGGCTACATTCCTGTCGAGGATATCGAGATCGGCAAGCACCTCAATGCCGACGTGCGCGGCCGCATGGTCGAGCTCGAGATCGTCCCGATGCCCTTCTACAAGCTCGATCGCTAAATCCCATATTGCAACCGCAAGCTAAAAAAGCATTCAACCACCAAGAAAGATTTTGAGGAGGAAATTATTATGAACATCCCTGCTGAGCTGAAGTATTCCAAGTCCCACGAGTGGGTCAAGATGGACGGCGACGTTGCCGTCATCGGCATCTCCGATTTTGCCCAGAACGCGCTGGGCGACGTGGTCTTCATCAATCTGCCCGCCGAGGGCGACAGCGTCACCGCCGGCGAAGCCCTGGGCGACGTGGAATCCGTCAAGGCTGTTTCCGACGTGATCTGCCCCGTCAGCGGCACCGTCTGTGAGGTGAACGAGGCTCTGGCCGACGCGCCCGAGACGCTCAACTCCGATCCCTACGGCGCGTGGATCATCAAGGTCTCCCCTGTCACCGACACCGAGGAGCTGCTTGACGCCGCCGCTTACGAGGCGCATTGCGCCGCCGAGGAGGGCTAAGCATGGGTTCCTACGTTCCTACCACTGCGGCGGAACGGGAAGAGATGCTCGCGGCCATCGGCGTGAAGGATCTTGAGGGGCTTTATCAGTCCGTCCCGCAGGAGATGCTCCTGAAGGACGGCGGGCTGAACATCCCCGAGGGCCTGAGCGAGCTCGAGGTGCGCGAGAAGGTCACCGCCATGGCCGAGAAGAACAAGGTCTTCAAGACCGTTCTGCGCGGCGCGGGCTCCTACCGCCATTTCATCCCCTCCGTCGTCAAGTCCGTCACCTCCCGCGAGGAGCTGCTCACCTGCTACACCCCCTATCAGGCCGAGATCAGCCAGGGCGTGCTGCAGGGCACCTTTGAATTCCAGACCATGATCTGCGAGCTGACCGGCATGGACGTCTCCAACGCCTCGCACTACGACGGTGCGACCGCCGCGGCCGAGACTATCCCCATGTGCAAGGACCGCAAGCGCACGAAGGCCTATGTTTCCGCCGCCGTGCACCCGCAGACCATCGAGGTCATGAAGACCTACTGCTTTGCTTCGAACACGGAGCTTGTCGTCGTTCCCGCGAAGGACGGCAAGACCGATATGGACGCGCTGCGCGAAATGCTCGGCGCAGACGCCGCCTGCTTCTACCTCCAGCAGCCGAGTTACTTCGGCCAGCTTGAGGATGCCAAGGCCATCGGCGAGATCGTCCACGCCGCGGGCGCGAAGTTCGTCATGGGCGTGAATCCCATCGCCTGCGCCATCCTGCCCACGCCGCGTGAAGAGGGCGCGGACATCGTCGTCGGCGACGGTCAGCCCCTCGGCCTCGACACCGCGTTCGGCGGCCCGTACCTCGGCTTCATGGCCACCACCAACGCCATGACCCGTAAGCTCCCCGGCCGTATCGTCGGCCAGACGACGGA
The DNA here is from genome assembly GCA_900550165.1 of uncultured Eubacteriales bacterium. Lineage (GTDB taxonomy): Bacteria > Bacillota > Clostridia > Oscillospirales > Oscillospiraceae > Hominicoprocola. Next base: position 25,061 of record URQY01000009.1, on the reverse strand, counting down.
CGTGGACGGCAAGACCGGCTACGTGCTGACGCTGTCTGCGCGTGAGCAGCACATCCGCCGCGAAAAGGCCAGCTCCAACATCTGCTCCAACCAGGCGCTGTGCGCCTTCTCCGCGGGCGTTTACATGGCCGCGATGGGCGAGAAGGGCATGAAGCAGTGCGCGCGCCTCTGCACCTCGAAGGCGCACTATTTTGCCTCCGAGCTGGAAAAGGCCGGCTGCACCATCAAGTACAAGGGCGAATTCTTCCACGAGTTCGTCACTGAGGTGGAATGCCCCAACTGCCGCAAGAAGATCCTCGACGCGCTCGAGGCCGAGGGCATCCTCGGCGGCGCGGAGGTCGAAGGCGGTATCCTCTGGTGCGTGACCGAGCTTGTGAGCAAGGCTCAGCTCGACCGCGCCGTCGCCATCGTAAAGGAGGTGCAGTAAATGAAGCTCATTTTTGAACTCGGCGTCGAAGGCCGCGGCATGACGCTCATGCCCGAGTGCGACGTGCCCGAATATCAGCTCCCCGAAGAGCGCACCGCGCCGCTGCACCTGCCCCATGTGAGCGAAAACGAGCTCACCCGTCACTACACCGCCCTCTGCAAGCGCATCCACGGCGTGAACGACGGCTTCTATCCCCTCGGCTCGTGCACGATGAAGTACAACCCCAAGATCGACGAGGATATGGCGGCACTGCCGAGCTTCACCCAGCTGCACCCGCTCCAGCCCATCGAGACTGCGCAGGGCGCGCTCGAGGTGCTGCACACCCTCGGAAGCGAGCTTGGCGAGGTCTTCGGCATGGATGCCGTCACCTTCCAGCCCGCAGCGGGCGCGCACGGCGAGTTCACCGGCGTGCTGCTCATCAAGGCCTATCATACCGACCGCGGCGACACCGCGCGCACGAAGATCATTGTGCCCGACTCCGCCCACGGCACGAATCCCGCGACCGCCGCGATGTGCGGCTTCCAGGTCGTGAACATTCCCTCCGGCGAGGATGGCTGCGTCGACCTCGACGCGCTGCGCGCCGCCGTCGGCCCCGACACCGCGGGTCTGATGCTCACGAATCCCAACACCGTCGGCATTTTCGACAAGAACATCCTCGAGATCACCAAGATCGTCCACGACGCGGGCGGCCTGTGCTACTACGACGGTGCGAACCTCAATGCCGTCATGGGCGTTGTCCGTCCCGGCGACATGGGCTTCGACTGTATCCACTCGAACCTGCACAAGACCTTTGCCACCCCGCACGGCGGCGGCGGCCCGGGCGCAGGCGCCGTTGGCTGCAAGGAGTTCCTCAAAAAGTATATGCCCGGCCCGCTGGTCGTCGAGAAGGACGGCAAGTACGACTTTGCCTATCCTGAAAAGTCCATCGGCCGCGTGAAGATGTTCTACGGCAACTTCGGCGTTGTCGTGCGTGCGCTGACCTACGTGCTCACGCTCGGCAAGTCCGGCATCCGCGAGGCGGCGATGAACGCCGTGCTGAACGCGAACTATATGCGCGTCAAGCTCAAGGATACCTTCACCATGGCGTATGACGAGATCTGTATGCACGAGTTCGTCATGTCGCTGGTCGACCTGCACAAGGAGACGGGCGTTTCCGCGCTCGACCTTGCCAAGGGAATGCTCGACTTCGGTCTGCACCCGCCCACGATGTACTTCCCGCTCATCGTCCACGAGGCGCTCATGGTCGAGCCCTGCGAGACCGAGAGCAAGGAGACCATGGACGAGGTCTGCGACATTTACTGCAAGCTCTTCGAGCTGGCGCACACCGATCCCGAGGCGCTGCACACCGCGCCGCATGACACGCCCGTCCGCCGTCTTGATGAAGTCGGCGCGGCGCGCAACACCATTCTCCGTTACACGTTTGCATGATCAAAAAATTACAGTATTACATCGGCTCCTGCACCGATCCCCACCGCAACCTCGCCCTTGAGGAGTATCTGACCGATACGGTGGGGGAGGACACCTGCATCCTCTATCTCTGGCAGAACAAGCACACGGTCGTCATCGGCCGCAACCAGAACGCGTGGCAGGAATGCCGCACGACCGAGCTGGAGCGCGACAGCGGGACACTGGCCCGCCGTCTCTCCGGCGGCGGCGCGGTCTATCACGACATGGGCAATCTCAACTTCACCTTCTCGCTGCGCACGCAGGACTATGACCTGCGCCGCCAGCAGAGTGTGATCGTGGAGGCCTGCCGCTCCCTCGGCATCCCGGCGGAGATCTCCGGCCGGAACGACATTCTGACGAACGGGTGCAAGTTCTCCGGCAACTCCTTCTACTCGCACGCGGGCTGCTCATTCCACAACGGAACGCTGCTCGTGAATGTCGACATGGCAAATCTCGGCAAATACCTCACGCCGTCGAAGACGAAGCTCGAGAGCAAGGGCGTCGCGTCCGTGCGCTCGCGCGTCATCAACCTGACGGAATTAAAGCCCGATCTGACGATCGGCGGCATGGCGCAGGCCATGGTCAAGGCGTTTGAGACTGTCTACGGTCTTGAAGCGCAGGAGCTGCGCGAGGAAAATTTCGACTCTGCCGAGATCGAGCGCCGCTATCAGCGCTTCCACAGCTACGACTGGGTCTACGGCAGAAGCGTGCCGTGCTCGTTCTCCTGCGCCAAGCGCTTTGCCTGGGGCGAGGTGACGATCGAGCTGGCGGTGGAAAACGCCGTCTGCACAGATGCCGCCGTCTGGTCCGATGCCATGGACGCGGAGTTTGCAAAGCCGCTGGCGGATGCCCTGCGCGGCTGCCGCTTTGCCATCGATGCGCTCTGCGAGCGCGTGCAGTCGGTGTCGGAATGCCGCGACTATGCGGACGACCTCTGCGCACTGCTGCGCGAGCAGGATATCTGAAAATTTAAGATCACAGCCTGCAATGCCGCCGAGGTTCGGCGGCATTGCTCGGAAAAGGAAAGAAATACTATGTCTGATTATCAACTCATTGTCATCGGCGCGGGTCCCGGCGGCTATGAAGCGGCGCTGCGCGCTGCGAAGCTGGGCCTCAAGACCGCCGTTGTGGAAAAGCGCGAGGCGGGCGGCACCTGCCTGAATCGCGGCTGCATCCCCACCAAGACGCTGCTCCACTCCTCCCAGGTCTATCACGACGCCAAGCACGGCGCGCACATCGGCGTGCACACCGAGGACATCAGCGCCAACATCGAAGAGATCTTTGCCTACAAGCGCGAGATCTCGCAGAAGCTGTCGAGCGGCATCGAGTCCCTCTTCAAGACCGCGAAGGTCGACCTGCTGCGCGGCACGGCGCTCATCACCGCGCCCGGCACGGTCCGCGTGACCGATGCCGAGGGCAACGCCAAGGACTACACCTGCGACGACATTATGATTGCCACGGGCTCCGTTCCCGCGCGCCCGCCCATTCCCGGTCTGGAGCTCGCCATGACCTCCGACGAGCTGCTTGAGGGCAGCGACCACCTGTACCGCTCCATCGTCATCATCGGCGGCGGCGTCATCGGCATCGAGTTTGCGACCTTCTACGCTGACCTCGGCTGCGAGGTGACCGTCATTGAGGGCATGGACCGCCTGCTGCCCAATATGGACAAGGAGCTGGGCCAGAATCTTTCGCTCATCCTCAAAAAGCAGGGCGTGAAGGTCTTCACGAACGCCATGGTCCAGAGCGTGGAGAAGTCCGGCGAAGATATCGCCGTCAACTTCACCTGCAAGGAAAAGAACGAGACTGTCGCGGGCGAGGCCGTGCTTTGCGCCATTGGCCGCCGTCCCTACTGCGACGGCCTGTTTGCAGACGGCGTCTCCGTCGAGATGAACCGCCGCAGCATCGCCGTGAACGAGCGCTATGAGACGAGCATCCCCCACATCTACGCCATCGGCGACGTGTCGTCGAAGATCCAGCTTGCGCACGTTGCCACCGCGCAGGGCATCGCCTGCGTCGATATGCTCTGCGGCAAGGAAAACCACACCTCCATGTCCGTGGTGCCGAGCTGCATCTACTGCCGCCCGGAGATCGCGGTCGTCGGTATGACCGATGCCGAGGCCAAGGAAGCGGGCATTCCCGTCAAGGTTGGCAAGCACGTCATGTTCGACAACGCCAAGACGCTCATCGCCGATCCCGGCCGCTGCTTCATGAAGTTCGTCGCCAACGCCGAAACGCGCGAGCTTCTCGGCGCGCAGCTCATGTGCGAGCATTCGAGCGACATGATCGGCGGCGTCTCGCAGGCGCTCGCCAACCACATGACTGTTGAGCAGTTCAAGCTCGCCATCCGTCCGCATCCCTCGTTTGAAGAGGCGATGACCGCCGCGCTGGAGGAGCTTTCCGAAAAGCTGGGCTGATCCCTGCGCGGGAAAACTTGCCTATCTTACAAGGACAAAAACAAGCGCAAAAGTACGCCGTGGAACGAAAAATCTGCGGCGTATTTTTATGCTTTCTTTTTTCGCATTTTCAACATACCATTTCCTCATTTTTTCTTGACAAAACGTAATGGGGTGATATAATGACAACAATTTCCACCGCAAAGGAGGCGATCACATGAAGGCTTCGTTTACATCCGAAAAGCGCTTTTTCGATGTAAGCTGGCGACTGATCGTAGGCATAGAGGGACGCACGTGCGCATCTATGCTGTCTGAGCAGTCTCCTGCGGTTTGACCGGCTTTTTTGGCAGAGCTCGGTTTGATTCGTCGGCTGCAATGATCGGCAGCATCAGGTCCGGTGTGTTCCGTTGGTCCGGCCTTTCGTGCGGGGTATCCGCGCGGGGGAGGGCAGAGAAGGAGCAGCCGGTTTTTTTGTTACTACGATCATTTTCGGCACGGCCCGGACAAGGGCCGCATCGCCGCCACGAAAGGAAAAATAACCATGAAACATAAACTCAGTGCTAAAGAATATACCTACGTTGCCAGTATGCTCTTCGGCCTCTTCTTCGGCGCCGGCAACCTCATCTTCCCCGTGCATCTCGGCCAGATGGCCGGCTCGAACGTCTGGCAGGCCATTCTGGGCCTCCTCATCACCGCCGTGGGCCTGCCGCTGCTCGGCGTGGCCGCGCTCGGCATCAGCCGCTCGACGGGTCTCTTTGACCTGAGCAGCAAGGTGAACCGTCCCTACGCCATGTTTTTCACCTGCGCGCTGTATCTGACCATCGGGCCGTTCTTCGCCATTCCCCGCTGCGCAACGACCTCCTTCACCGTGGGCCTTGAGCAGATCCTGCCGCAGGACGGCAACACCACGCTGTACCTGCTGCTCTTCTCGGTCGCGTTCTTCGCCGCGGCGCTCTTCTTTGCGCTGCGTCCCGGCAAGATCCTCACCTGGGTCGGCAAGATCCTGACCCCCTGCTTCCTCGTGTTCCTCGCCATCCTCGTTATCGTGGTGCTCGTCACGCCGAGCGTCTCCATTGCAGACGTGGAACCCCTCGGCGACTATGCCTCCCAGCCGTTTTTCGCCGGCTTTCTCGAGGGCTACAACACCATGGACGCACTGGCGAGCCTCGCCTTCGGCATCATCGTGGTGCAGGTCATCCGTGACCTCGGCGTGGACGATCCCGCTGCCGTGGCGGGCAGCACCGTCCGCGCGGGCATCTTCAGCTGCCTGCTGATGGCGTTCATCTACATTGCCGTTACCATTGCCGGTACCCAGAGCCGCGGCGTGCTCGAGGCCGCCGAAAACGGCGGCACGGCGCTCGCGCAGATCTCGCAGCACTACCTCGGCTCCACCGGTCTCTTCATCCTTGCCGCGACCGTGACGCTCGCGTGCCTGAAGACCGCCGTCGGCCTCATCACGAGCTGCGCCGAGACCTTTACCGCTCTTTTCCCCGACGGGCCGAAGTACCGCGTCTGGGCCATCATCTTCAGCCTTGTGTCGCTGCTGTTCGCCAACCTCGGTCTCAGCGCCATCATCAGCTACTCGCTGCCGGTGCTGATGTTCCTCTACCCACTCTCCATCGCGCTGATCGCATTGGCACTGCTCGGCAAGTTCTTCGGGCATGACCGCACGGTGTACTGCTGGACGATCGGCTTTACGCTCATCGCCGCTGTTTACGATCTCATCGTCGCGCTGCCGGAGGGCCTCTTCAACGCCATCCAGGGTCCGGCTATCAAGGCCTTCGGCCTCGAGTATCTGCCGTTTGCCGGTCTCGGCCTTGGTTGGGTGTGCCCCACGCTCATCGGCGCGGCCATCGGCCTCATCCTGCACTTTACCCGCGGGAAGAAGGCCAAGGCATAAAGCGCTCCCCCCATCATGAAAAGCCGCCCGAAGCAGGTATGCTCCGGGCGGCCTTTATATTTTCTGCAAATGCTCACCATGCGGCGACCGTGCCGTCGCAGCGCGGCTCGGTGCCGGCGGCGTAGACGCCGTTTTCGCACCTCCAGATGATCTCGCCGCGGCCCATGGCCGTGCGGTCGTCAACGATCTCGACCTCGTGCCCCATGGCGCGCAGCGCTTCGGCGATGTCCTCGCCCGCCTCACGCTCGAGCTGGAGCTGTTTGCCGCCGACCCACTGGATGCGCGGCGCGTCGAGCGCCTCCTGCGGATTCATGTGGTAATCGATGGTGTTCACGAGCACCTCGAGCTGGCCCTGCGGCTGCATGAAGGCGCCCATCACGCCGAACGGACCGACAGCCTCGCCGCCCTTGAGCAGAAAGCCGGGGATGATCGTGTGGTAGGACTTCTTGCCGCCCGCGAGACAGTTGTCGCTCTTCGGGTCGAGCGAGAAGTTCGCCCCGCGGTCCTGAAGGGAAATGCCCGTGCCGGGGATGGCAATGCCCGCGCCAAAGCCGCAGTAGTTGCTCTGAATAAACGAGACCATATTGCCCTCGCTGTCCGCGGTGCAGAGGTAGATGGTACCGCCGCAGTGCGGATCGCCCGCCTTAGGCTCGAGCGCTTTGTCCGAGATGAGCGCGCGGCGGGAGGCAAGATAAGCAGGGGACAGGAGCTCGCTGACCTTTGTTCTCATGTATCTCGGATCGGCGACGTAGGTCTTTGTGTCAGCAAAGGCCAGCTTGATGACCTCCATGACCTTATGGTAGTGCGCCGCATCCTCGCGGCTCTCGGGAAGTGACAGCCCCTCCAGCATACCGAGCGCCATCAGCACGGTGATGCCGTGTCCGTTGGGCGGGATCTCGCAGGCGGTGTAGCCGCGGTAGTTCTGCGTGATGGGCTCGACCCACGCGGGGCGGTAGCTCCTGAAGTCCTCCTCGCTGAAGTATCCGCCCGTCGTGCGGGAGTGGGCGACGATCTTCTCCATCAGCTCGCCGCGGTAGTAGCTCTCGCAGTTCGACTCGGCGAGGGAGCGCATCGTGTCGGCATAGGCGGGGAAGCGGAAAACATCGCCCGCGCGGTACGGCGTGCCGTCCGGCTTCATGAAGCACTTCCACCAGTACTCATAGGGCGCGGGGTCCTCCTCCATGGCCCTGGCGATGCGCCGGCTGTCGCGCGCCCAGAGCTTTGCGACGTTGACGGGCACGGCGTAGCCGTTTTCGGCGCAGGAAATGGCGGGGGCGAAGAGCTCGGAAAGCGGCTTTGTGCCAAAGCGCTCATTCAGCGCCGCCCAGCCCGCGGGCGCGCCGGGCACCATCGTGGGCAGCCAGCCCTCCTCTGGCACTTCTGCAAAGCCTTTCGCGCGGACGAGCTCCGCGCTCAGCGCCATCGGAGCAACGCCGCTCGCGTTCAGGCCGTAGAGCTTTTTCTCCTTTTCGATCCACACGAGCGCAAAGCAGTCCGAACCGAGGCCGTTGCCTGTCGGCTCGAGCAGCGGCATGGCGGCCGCCATAGCGACGGCGGCATCCACGGCGTTGCCGCCGGACTTCAGCACATCGAGGCCGATCTGCGCGCCGAGCGGCACGCTTGTGCAGCACACGCCGTTTTTGGCATAGACCACGTTGCGGCGAGAGGAATATCGGTAGGTAAACGGATCAAAATTCGGCATGATCGTTTCTCTCTTTCATTTGTTTTCCCCAGTATAGCAGGGGCGTGGGAAAAGGGCAAGGAAAAGGGGCGTCCCGGACCGCCGCCTTTCCCCACGTTCCCCTTGCCAAAGGGGGCTATCATCTGATATAATGGAAAAGTGAAAAGGAGGTCGTTATCCATGGAGGCCACATTGCGCGCCCCCGTCTTACCGTCTGCCGGAAAGGGCTGAAGTTTTGATATCCTGCCGCGGCCGCCCACGCCGCAGCACAGCATCGACGCGTTTTTTCGCGCCTGTTTTTTTATCCTCTTCCCGGTTTGGGAAATACAATATTTTTTAAGGACGTGTTATTTTGTTACTCTCGGGGAAAAGTCTGAAACATGACTTCATCCGTTTTGTCTCGGCCACCGTTGCTTCACAGGTGGTCTTCTCCCTCTACTCCATGGTCGACGGACTGATGGTCTCGATCGGCGTGAACGAATACGCCATGAGCGCCGTCAACCTCGCCATTCCCTTTACCAATGCGCTCTTTTCCATCGCCGTGCTCTTTGCCGTCGGCTCATCGACGCTCATCGCCATTTTTATCGCGCAGGAAAAGCGGCCCGAGGCCGACACCCTCTTTTCGCAGAATCTCGTCACGCTGCTCCTCCTCGGCGCGGTCATCACCGCGCTCGTTCTGCTCTTTTTAGAGCCGTTCGCCTACCTTCTCGGCGCGGATGAGATCACGCTCGACTATGTCAAGCAGTACCTTCTCGGCATCGCGCCGTTCAGCGTGTGTTACCTTGTATCCTATAACCTCGAGGTGCTCGTCAAAACGGACGGCTATCCGCGCTATGCGCTCTTCACGGTCATCGGCGGGTGCCTGACCAACTGCGTGCTCGACTACATCGCCATTTTTCACCTCGATATGGGCGTATTCGGCGCGGCAGTTGCCACGGGCATTTCCCAGCTCGTCACCTGCATTTCCTATTTTATCCACTTTTTCAGCAAAAAGTGCACCTTCCGCCTGCGGAAGTTCCGCTTCGATCCGCGCCTGTACGCGCGCATCCTGCCCATCGGCCTGTCCGACGGGGTGACGGAGCTGTGCACGGGCCTGATGATCTTCCTCTTCAACCGCACGGTGCTTCGCTGCATCGGCACAGACGGCGTCGTGACCTACACGGTCATCGCCTATGTGACGACCATCATCATCAACCTGATGGTCGGCATCTCGCAGGGCTCGCAGCCGCTCGTGAGCTATCACTACGGCAGGGAGGACCATGCCGGCTGCCGCAAGCTGCTGCGCTATGCGCTCACGACCGTGTGCGTCGCCGCGCCGCTGCTCTTCCTCGGGCTCTATGTCTTCGCGCCGCAGATCGTGAGCGCCTATCTTTCGCACGCAAGCGCAGAGCTGGTCGACTATTCGGTGCACGCCTTCCGCCGCTACAGCATCTCATATCTGCTCGTCGGCTTCAATGTGGTCATCGGCGGATTCCTGACGGCGCTGGAGCGCCCCGTCCCGGCCATCAGCATCTCCGTCGGCCGCGGGCTCGTGCTGCAAAGTGCCGTGCTGCTGACGCTCGCGGCCGTCTTCGGCGGGGACGCGCTGTGGTACACGCCCATTCTCTCTGAGGCAATGTGCCTTGCGATGTCCCTCTTCTTCCTGCGCCGCTACCGGCGCGAGCACAGGGGATGATCCGCAGCCTTCTGTAACAATGAACGGGCCTGACCGGTCAAGGTCAGGCCCGTTTTGCGTTTTCGCTTGCAAACGGAGCGGTGCGCCGTATAATAAAGATAAAACATCTCATTTTTGAAGGAGGTATCCCCATGAGCACTGCCGATGCTTCCCGCGCCGCGCTGCGCGCGGACGGAGAATCCATTCTGCGTAAGGCGATCCGCGCAGTGCTGCCGGATGGAGCCGTGCGCCGCGCGCTTGCGGGCGTGCAGTTCCCCGGGCGGGTGTTTTTGGTCGCGGCAGGCAAGGCCGCCTGGCAGATGGCAAGCGTTGCGCACGAAGCGCTCCCCGCACTCGCGGGCGGTGTGGTCGTGACCAAATACGGCCACGCAAAAGGCCCTATCGACGGCGTCGCCTGCTATGAGGGCGCGCATCCCGTGCCGGATGAGAACGGTCTGCGCGGCACGAAGGCCGCACTTGCGCTGACGGAAGGCCTTCGCGCGGACGACACGGTGCTCTTCCTGCTCTCGGGCGGCGGCAGCGCGCTTTTTGAGCAGCCGCTCCTGCCGCTTGGCGAATTGCAGGACATTACCGATCAGCTCCTTGCCGCGGGCGCCGGCATCGTCGAGATCAACACCGTGCGCAAGCGGCTCTCGCGCGTCAAGGGTGGGCGCTTTGCCGCGCACTGCGCGCCGGCGCGGGTCTTTTCCATCGTGCTGAGCGACATTGTCGGCGACCCGCTCGATATGATCGCGTCCGGTCCCGCGTGCCCCGACCGCTCCACCTGCGCGCAGGCGCTTGCGGTCGTTGAGAAATACGGCTTGCGGCTTTCTCCGCAGGCGCGGGCACTGCTGGCGGTCGAAACGCCGAAAACGCTCGAAAACGTGACGACGAGGATCACAGGCAGCGTGCGCGAGCTGTGCGCTGCGGCGGCGATCGAGTGCCGTGCACGCGGCTATGAGCCGTTCCTGCTCACCGACTGCCTTTGCTGCGAGGCGCGCGAGGCGGGAAGCTTTCTCGCGTCCGTCGCCCGCACACACGCGCGGGCGGGGAAGGATCTCGCCTTTCTCGCGGGCGGAGAGACGGTCGTGCACCTCAGGGGCGGCGGCAGGGGCGGACGGAATCAGGAACTCGCGCTTGCGGCGGCAGACGGCATTGCAGGCCTTTCCAATGTGCTCATCGCTTCCGCCGGGTCCGACGGCACAGACGGTCCGACCGACGCCGCAGGCGGCATTGTCGACGGCGGCACGGCGGCGGAAATGCGTTTGCGCGGCATCGACCCCGTGCGCGCGCTCGCGGACAACGACTCCTATCACGCCCTGCGGTCGATCGACTCGCTTTTTATCACCGGTCCCACAGGGACGAATGTCAACGACCTCTCACTCGTGCTGGTGCGCTCGGAGGAATAAGAAAAAAGCTTGCCGTTAAAAACGGCAAGCTTTTTTTCAATGCGCAGAGAGGGCCGCGCGAAAGGGAAGAGGGAGAGTCAGTCCTTCGCCCCGCAGATATTCTTCCGGCAGGCGCTGATGGGGAACCACTCGCAGTCCCGGCAGATGTCGGCAAGCATCTCGACCGTCATCTTCTCGTCGATCTCGCGGATGAGGTCCTCGTAGACGTACTCCTTCTCCTCAAGGCCGAAGTATTCGATCGTCTTGCGGTCGAAGCGCTTCACCTTTTCCTGCGTGTCGCACAGGTCCTCGCCCTCCTTGTGGGGGCAGCAGGAGCAGAGCGTGTCCGTGGAGAAGGTCAGCATGATCTTGGTGCCGGGCACATTTCTCAGCTCATGCACGACCTCGTTCATGTGGGCGACGAAGTTCTCGTCATAGCCCTTGCCCGAGTAGCCCTGCGTACACAGCAGGTGATGGGGACGCAGATGGATCATTTCTTCAGCTCCGGCACGCGCGCCTTGATGGCAAAGCCGATCACGCTGGCGAGGATCGCCTTGATGATGGCGGTGGGGATGAAGGGCAGCACGCAGGCGGTGATGCCGGTGGCAACGCTCGCCTTGGCCACGGCGCAGAACAGCGCCACGCCCACCACATAGTTGACCACCGTGCCGACGACCAGCGCGATCACATACGCGCCCTTGAAATCCTTGCGGTGCTCCGCGCCCCAGCCGATGATGAAGGCCATCAGGGGGAAGGAGATCAGAAAGCCGCCCGTGGGGCCGACAAACTTATCAAAGCCGCCGGAGAAGTTGGCGAGGACCGGAAGGCCCACCGCGCCCATGATGATATAGATGAGGCTCGAAATGGTAGAGAGCTTGCTGCCCAGCACCACAGCCGCCAGCGTGATGGCAAAGGTCTGCATGGTCATGGGCACGCCCATGGGCATCGGAATGGAGATCTGCGCCATCACGGCGATGACCGCCGCGAAAAGGCCGGCGTAGCAGATGTCCCGCACACTCATCTTCGATTTCTTGGCGGCCACGGCCGCCTGCTGCATTTCGCTCATAATAGAATTCCTCCCAGAATACGCCCCGGTCATCGCCGGGCCACAGTAAGATTACTGTAGCATTAAACCACAAAGCGCTCACGCTGTCAACCATTATTTTCAAAAAGGTTTACGGTTGGGGTTTGCAGCAAAAATCGGCACCTGCTTTTTAAGGCAGGTGCCGATTTCTGTTACCCTATCATGCGCTTGAATTTTTGGCGTAAGTGGCGTAAGGCAGGCGTAAATCTGCTTTTGCGCATCCAAAAAATCAAGCAATTTCAAGGCTTTGCGGTGTCTCTTAGTACATGCCGCCCATGTCGCCCATGCCGGCGGGAGCGGCCGGTGCGGGGGGCTCGGGCTTGTCGGCGACGAGCGCCTCGGTGGTCAGCACCATGGAGCTGACGGACGCGGCGTTCTCCAGCGCGGAGCGCGTGACCTTTGCAGGGTCGACGATACCGGCGCCGATCATGTCGCAGTAGACTTCCTTGTAGGCGTCGAAGCCGTAGCCGACCTTGCGGCTGGACTTGATCTTCTCGAGCACGACGCTGCCGTCGATACCGGCGTTGGCCGCGATCTGACGGACGGGCTCCTGCAGGGCCTTGACGATGATCTGGACACCGGTCTTCTCATCGCCCTCGACCTTGCTGACGAGCTTTTCCACCGCGGGAACGGCGTTGACATAGGCCGTGCCGCCGCCGGCAACGATGCCCTCTTCGACAGCTGCGCGGGTCGCGTTCAGCGCGTCCTCGATGCGCAGCTTCTTCTCCTTCATCTCGGTCTCGGTCGCAGCGCCGACCTTGATGACGGCCACGCCGCCGGCGAGCTTGGCAAGGCGCTCCTGCAGCTTTTCCTTGTCGTATTCGCTGGTGGTCACGCCGATCTGCGCGCGGATCTGCGCCACGCGGTCAGCGATGGCCTTCTTGTCGCCGGCACCGTCGACGATGGTGGTGTTCTCCTTGGTGACCTTGATCTGGCGGGCACGGCCGAGCATATCGATCGTGGCGCTCTTGAGCTCGTAGCCGAGCTCCTCGGAGATGACCTGGCCGCCGGTGAGGATGGCGATATCCTGGAGCATCTCCTTGCGGCGATCGCCAAAGCCGGGCGCCTTGACGCAAACGACGTTCAGCGTGCCGCGCAGACGGTTGACGATCAGGGTGCTGAGCGCCTCGCCCTCAACATCCTCGGCGATGATGACGAGCTTCTTGCCGCTCTGGACGAGCTGCTCGAGGATGGGCAGGATATCGGAGATGACGGAGATCTTCTTATCGGTGATGAGCAGGTAAGCGTCGTCGATGACGGCTTCCATCTTCTCGGTATCGGTGACCATATACGGGGTGATGTAGCCGCGGTCAAACATCATGCCCTCGACGACCTCTGAGTAGGTCTCGGCGGTCTTGGACTCCTCGATGGTGATAACGCCGTCAGCGCTGACCTTTTCCATGGCCTCGGCAATGAGCTTGCCGATGAACTCATCGCCGCTGGAGACGGTGCCGACGCGGGCGATATCGTCCGTGCCGTTGACCTTCTGGGAGTTTGCCTTGATCGCCTCCACAGCGGTCTCGACGGCCTTGGCCATGCCCTTCTTCATCACGACGGGGTTGGCGCCGGCGGCAAGGTTCTTCAGGCCCTCGCGCACCATGGCCTGCGCCAGAAGCGTTGCGGTGGTGGTACCGTCGCCCGCGACGTCGTTCGTCTTGGTGGAAACTTCGCGCACGAGCTGCGCGCCCATGTTCTCAAACGGGTCCTCGAGCTCGATCTCTTTGGCGATGGTCACGCCGTCGTTGGTGATCAGCGGCGCACCGAACTTCTTATCGAGCACGACGTTGCGGCCCTTGGGTCCCAGGGTGACCTTTACGGTATCGGCAAGAACGTTAACACCGGCCTCGAGCGCCTTGCGCGCCTCTTCGCCAGACTTAATGAGCTTAGACATAATTTTTTACCTCCTCGATTATTCCACAATAGCGAGAATATCGCTCTGACGGACGACGACGTACTCTTCGTCGTCCAGCTTGACTTCCGTGCCGGAATACTTGCTGGTGATGACCTTGTCGCCGGGCTTGACGGTCATCACAACGTCGTGACCGTCCACCATTCCGCCGGGGCCGACGGAAATGACTTCGGCAACGGAGGGCTTCTCCTTGGCGCTGGCGGTCAGGATGATGCCGCCCTTGGTGGTCTCTTCGACCTCGACCATCTTGAGGATGACGCGGTCAGCAAGCGGTGTGAGTTTCATGGCTTGGTGCCTCCTTGTATATTTCAAAATTTTTAACGATCTCAGGTCGGTTAGCACTCATTCTTATCGAGTGCTAACCGATGGTGCTATCATAGCGCACCGTCAAGGCATTTGCAAGGGGTATTTTGGTAAATTTTCAAAAATTCACAGCTTATTCAAAAACTGCCCGCCTTGCTCCTTTCTTCGCTTTCCCGCACAGCATAAAAGAGGGCGAATGCTGCCGCATTCGCCCTCTTTATCCAATATTGGTGATCACCGCGCCGTCGCGTCCGGGTCGCAGCCCGCGGGCGCGAAGAAGTTGACCTTTTTGTCCGCAAGCTTCAGCGTCACACACTGCGCGTGCATACTCTCACCGTCGAGACAGGTCGTGAGGTCGCCCTCCAGCGCCTCGATGCGCACGACCTTCGCCGTGGACACACGGATGATATTCTGCGGCAGCTTTTTATAGTCGCCCGCGCTGTAGCCGCCAAAAAGCGTGGCAAAGCGCGCCTTGCTGACATTCCTGACGAGCACCGTATGCAAAATGCCGTCGGTCATGCGCGCCTCGGGCACGGGGGTCGAGCCGCCGCCGTAATAGCGGCCGTTGCACATCGACACGAGGGCGTAGGTATCCTCGAGCACCTCGTCGTCGAGCGTCACGCGCCATTTGCGTCCGATCCTGCGGAACAGGAAGTTGACCGCGACGCTCGCAAGATAGCTCCCGCGGCCCGAGAGCATCGGCGATGCGCCGAACTCGTGCACGCTCTCGGCAATGCGCGCGTCGATGCCCGTGCAGGCGATCGTCAGGCAGTATTTGCCGTTGCAGTCGATGAGGTCCAGCGGCGTGACGGGGCCGTTCCACAGGTTTTCCGCGTCGAGGAACAGCGGCTCGGCGTCCTTGCCGAAGTTTTTGAGAAAATCGTTGCCCGTGCCGATGGGGATGCAGGTCATCGCGGCGTTAGAAAAGCCCGCGATGCCGTTGGCGATCTCGTTGATGGTGCCGTCGCCGCCGCAGGCGTAGAAGCGCACGGGCTCGCCGGTCTCGGCGATGGCGCGTGTCAGCATCGTCGCGTGGCCGCTCGATTTGGTGAGCATACACTCCACGTCCAAATTGTGGTCCCTTTTCAGCTTTTCTGCCATCGCGTACACACGCTGGCGGCCGTCCTTTTTCCCGGCGGCGGGATTGATGATAAAAATGTGCCGCAAATCGCTCACTCCTGCTCAGAATTCGTTCTTTTCTTTACTATACCGCAGCGAGTGCAAAAAAGAAATGAACAGCGTGTTAATTCTGTGTGAAGAAAGTTTCAATGTCCGCGCGGCGGCAGCTGACGCTGCCCTGCACAAAGTTCGGCTTGCCACCGCCGCGGCCGGAAAGCGCCGCATTCATTCTCTTAGTCAGCTCGCGCAGGTCGCCGCCCGCGCAGCCGATGGCGTACTTGTACGCGCCGTCCGCCCCCGCAAAGACCGCGCAGCGCCCGCCGCAGACGCTCGCCACGGCGTCGCAGAGCTTGCGCAGGCTGTCGCCGCTCATCTCGTCCTCAAAGAGCAGGACGTCGCCCTTGCCCTCATACTGCGCGGCGATCCGGGCGAAGGCAGCCTCCTCAAGCCGCGCGCAGCGCAGCTTGAGCGCGCCAAGCTCCGTAAGCAAGCGTTCCACCGCCGCCGCGCTTGCGACCGGCTTGACGGAAAGCGCCTGGCCGATGCGCAGGCTTTGCTCCCAGCAGGCGGAAAGATAGCGCCGCGCGCGGTCACCGCACAAAAGTTCGATGCGAACGCCCTCGCGGAACTTCTGCACGGAGAGAAACTTCACGAGCCCCACCTGTCCTGCGCGCAGCACGTGCGTGCCGCAGCAGGCGCAGCAGTCCGCGCCGGGGAAGGCGACGATGCGCACGTCGCCCTCGAGCGGCTTTTTGCTGCGGTACTCCACCTTGTCGAGCTCCGCGCCGCGGTAAAACCGAATGTCGATGGGGTGATCCTCGCAGATATAGCGGTTTGCTTCCTCTTCGATCTCCAGCAGCGCCTCCCACGAAATGTCGGCATTGTAGTCGATCGTCACGCTGTCGGCGCCCATGTGGAAGCCGACATTGTCGCAGTGGAAGCGCTCGCAGATGAGTCCCGAGCAGATATGCTCGCCCGAATGCTGCTGCATATGGTCGAAGCGGCGCGCCCAGTCGATCTTTCCCTCAACACTTGCGCCGACCGCGAGGGGCTTGTTGCAAAGGTGGGTGATGACGCCATTCTTGTCGTGGACCTCGAGCACCTTTGCTTCGCCCAGCACGCCGGTATCGTAAGGCTGGCCGCCGCCCTCGGGATAGAAGGCCGTCCGGTCGAGCGTCACGAGATATCCACCCTTTCCCTCCTCACAGGAGGTGACAGCGGCGGTGAATCCCTGCAAAAAGGGATCTTCATAGTAGAGCTTTGTCGTTTCCATGATAGTTTCTCCTCAGTCGATCAGGCCGAGCGCCTGTTTTTCATACAGCACACGGTAAACGTGCGCGTCGATCTCCCGCTCATCGATCTCGCCCGCCTGTACTGCGGCGATGACCTGCGGGATCTGCGTCTGATAATCGGTCGTCACGATCATATCGTTGCCCGCCTGAAGCGCGAGCACGGCCACGCTGCCGTCCTGCGCGTAGGACTTGACCGCGTCCATCGCAAGATCGTCCGTCACGATGAGCCCGTCGAAGCCGAGCGCGCCGCGCAGGATCTCGTGCACCTTCGGCGAAAGGGAGGCGGGCAGGGTATCGTCCATGCAGTTCACAATGTTGTGGCTCACGAGCACGAACGGCGCGCCCGCCGCGATGCCCGCGGAAAAGGGCAGAAAATCGGCGGTTTCAAAGCTCTCATACGTCCGCTCGTCCACGGCGATGCCCGTGTGGGTGTCGACATTGTTGCCGTAGCCGGGGAAGTGCTTCAGCACGCACGCAACGCCCGCAGACTCATACTCAGGTACGACCCTGGAAATGTAGTCTGCCGTCGCCTGCGCGTCCTTTCCGAACGAGCGGGCATGGATAAAGTCGTTTTCATCGGTCGATACGTCGCACACGGGGGCGAAATTCACGTTGATGCCGAGCGCCTTGAGACGCTCGTTATAGCGCTGCGTTTCTTCAAGAAGGCCGTCCATCCCCGCTGCGGCGTACAGCTCCTGCGGAGACTTGAGGGGAGAGGAAAAGAGGTTCGGGTTCCGGCTCGCGCGCGTGACCGTGCCGCCCTCCTCGTCGCTGCCGATGAAAAGCGGAAGGTCCGCCGCTGCCTGATAGGAGGAAAGTGTTGCGGTAAAGGCGTCCTCGCTGAGCCACACGCCGCCCGCATCCTTATAGTCCCGCCCGAAGAGCAGAAGCCCGCCGAGGTGATAGGTTGCCACATCCTCCGCCACATCCGTTTCCGGGCAGCGGACGAAAAAGAGCTGCCCGACCTTTTCTTCCAGCGTCATGCCCGCGATGCGCTCGTTCAGGCGCTGCTCGGCAAGCTGCTCCGGCGTCTGCTCCGGCGGTGCGGGCGCGGGGTCGACCGTCGGCGTGTCCGGCACGTCGGGCGCGTCGGTCTTCTGCTTGCCGCAGGCGGGCAGCGTCAGGCAGAGCAGGAGCGCAAGCAGCGCGATCAAGCCTTTTTTCATAATGCATCCTCCTTGAGATGTGTTTCAATATAATACTGCGCGCGCAGGTAGCGACCGTTCTCATCCTCCGCCGTGCCATCAAGCTCCATGGTGAGCTGACCGTTCTGCATCCGCCAGCCGTTCGAGCTCATCAGGGGCGAGACCGCGCGCATCTCGCGCTGGAGCTGCATGAAGCCGGGGCCCTCCCAGCCGCACTCGTCGAAGACCTTCGCCATCAGGAAGCACGGGGAAAAATCGCCGCCGGGCTCGGCAAAGTCGTTGCCGAGCAGGTCTCTCGCCGCTTGATTGGCATAGATGACATAGGGCGTCGCATAGTAGTTGTAGAAGCCGTCGAGCGTGGAGACATCCATGTTGATGCCCATTTCGGTGTAGACGCTGTTGCCGTTGCCCATCCAGGGCTTGTGGTCGCCGAAGAAGACGAAGACGACGGGCTCGTCGCGCTTTTCCAGCTCCTCGGTCATGCGGCACATCTCGTTCACTGTGCTGCGGATGCCCGCAAGGTAGTTGTTGATGACGCAGCAGCTCTCCATCGACCAGCCCGTCATCTCGGGCGTGACATACTCCTCCCAATAGGTCTCGGAGGGATAGGGCCCGTGGTTCTGATACGACACGGAGAAGAGGAAGAGGGGATCGTCCGTCTCCGTGCGCGAATCGATATCGTTCAGCAGGTAGTCGACCAGCACCTTATCGGAATGGTAGAGCGCGTCGGAGATGGAGATGAGGTCGCCAAAGCCCGTGTCGTTGAACACACACTCATCAAAGCCAAGGTATTCGTTCACGTTGCTGCGGTTATAGAACCAGCTGTAGCCGGGGTGGCGGTAGAGCGCGTCGTAGCCCTGCGATTTGAAGTAGCGGACATAGGAGTTGATGGGGCTGCGGAACTCCTCGTGCTCGCTGTAGCCCGTGAGATATCCCCATTCGGTGTCCACCGTGCCGCCGGCGAAGATGTTCGTGAGCAGGCGGCCCGAAACGCTGCGCTCCTCGAGCTCGTGCAGCGGCTCGTAAATCTTGTGGATGGCCGGCACCTCATCGAGCACGGGAAAATCGGTCAGATCGGAGAACGCCTCGAGCATGATGCCGACAAATGTGATCTTCTGCTCCTCGGGGATGTCCGCGTTCTCATACTCTGCAAGCGTGCCTGTCGCCTCGCTCTCGCGGTAGCCGCTCGGCGCGTCGGGGAACATATCCTGCACGCTGTAGAGGAAGGGATACGTCGTGCCGCGCGAGAGATAGATCTCCACCTCGGACCAGGGGTTGATGAGGCTGTTGTTGGCCGTCTTTTCATAGATATCGGCGCTGGTGTAAAGCTCAAAATAGCTTGCAAGGGTCAGCGCGAGCATGACCATCAGCCCCGCGAGCCGACCGCGCTGGCTCATGCGCTCCCTGCGCAGCAGCACGAGGGAAAAAGCGAGCATCCCCGCAAAGCCCGCGATCACGAGCTTGACAGGCTCCGTCAGCTCAAAGGTGTAGTTGCCCATGATGCCGCCTGCCGTGCGGATGAGGCGCAGGTCGCTCGCCAGCACCGGGTCGCCGCGCAACTGTATCTTATAGTAGCTCGCGAGCGCGAGGCCGAGGAACGGCACCGCTGAGAGCAGATACGCCGCCCAGGGCCTCGCGAAGAGGAAAAAGCCGAGGTACACGACGAGCAGCGGCAGCAGCAGATTCATCACAACGAGCAGCGGCAGCTTCATGTAGGACGCCCAGAGCGCCTGCGCGTCGATGCCCGCGTAGGAATTTGCCGTGAGATAGAGCGACAGCAGGCCTATGCCGAGGCCGAAAGCCGTGAGCCACAGAAAGACCCACACGCGGTGCGCCCAGCGCATGGCGCGCCCGGCGTTTTCCTCCGGACGCAGCAGAGAATGGAAAAATCGCATAGAAAAGGTTCCACCTTTCATGAGCCAAAAGCAAAATAATAGAAAAGTATAGCATTTCCACAGGAAAAACGCAACTGCGCGCTTTGCCCTTCCTGCACAAAGCGTCGCGGCACTTGACAAGCGCTTTTGCGCATGCTATCCTACAAACAGAAAAAGCTGAGAAAAAGAAGCGTTTCTTCCTCACCGCTTTCAGAGAGGGGACGGCCGGTGCAAGTCCCCGCGGAAGAAGAAAGGCGGCGCTTTTGAGCTGTGCGGCGGAAATGCCGCGCCGGGCCCTCCGTTACAAGGGAACGAAGTGCCCCGCATCCAGCGGGGAATTCAGGTGGAACCACGGACAATTGCTTTGTTCGCCCTGAGCCTACTATTCATAGGCTCAGGGCGTTTTTTATCTCCTGAGCCAGACATCGAAAGGAGAAATTCACCATGAAAAACACCGAAAAGACGATGGAAAAGATCGTCGCGCTGTGCAAGAACCGCGGCTTTGTCTTCCCCGGCAGCGAGATCTACGGCGGCCTTGCCAACACCTGGGACTACGGTCCCCTCGGCGCAGAGCTGAAGAAGAACATCAAAAACGCCTGGTGGAAGAAGTTCGTGCAGGAGAACCCCTACAACGTCGGCCTTGACGCCGCCATCCTGATGAACCCGCAGACCTGGGTGGCAAGCGGTCACCTCGGCGGCTTCTCCGACCCTCTGATGGACTGCCGCGAGTGCCACGAGCGCTTCCGCGCCGACAAGGTCATCGAGGACTGGTGCGCCGAGACCGGCTTCGAGCTCCCCAAGCCCATCGACGCCTTCTCCCAGCAGGAAATGAAGGACTTTGTCGAAGAGCACAACATTCCCTGCCCCACCTGCGGCAAGCACAACTTCACCGATATTCGCCAGTTCAACCTGATGTTCAAGACCTTCCAGGGCGTGACCGAGGATGCGAAGAACACCGTCTACCTCCGCCCCGAGACCGCGCAGGGCATCTTCGTCAACTTCAATAACGTCCAGCGCACCACGCGCAAAAAGCTGCCGTTCGGTATCGGCCAGATCGGTAAGTCTTTCCGCAACGAGATCACGCCGGGCAACTTCATCTTCCGCGTGCGCGAGTTCGAGCAGATGGAGCTCGAATTCTTCTGCAAGCCGGGCACCGACCTTGAGTGGTTCCAGTATTGGCGCACCTTCTGCCACAACTGGCTGCTCTCCATCGGCCTCAAGGACGAGAACCTCCGCCTGCGCGACCACGATCCCGAGGAGCTGTGCTTCTACTCCAAGGCGACGACGGACTTCGAGTTCCTCTTCCCGTTCGGCTGGGGCGAGCTGTGGGGCGTGGCCGACCGCACGGACTACGACCTGACGCAGCACCAAACCGTCAGCGGCGAGAAGATGGTCTACCGCGAGGGCGAGGGCAAGGACATGGTCGAATACGTGCCCTATGTCATCGAGCCGTCGCTCGGCGTGGAGCGCAGCGTGCTCGCCGTCCTCTGCGACGCCTACGATGAAGAGGTCGTCGGTCAGGACAAGAAGGGCAACGACGATGTGCGCGTCGTGCTGCACTTCCACCCCGCACTCGCGCCGTTCAAGGCCGCGATCCTGCCCCTTTCCAAGAAGGAAGTGCTCACCGGCCCCGCGCAGGAGCTGTATGCCGAGCTTTCCAAGGAGTTCATGGTCGACTATGACGAGACTGGCTCGATCGGCAAGCGCTACCGCCGCGAGGACGAGATCGGCACGCCGTACTGCATCACCTTCGACTTCGACACCGTGGGCGATGAGGCAAACGGCATCGCGGCCGACCACTGCGTCACCATCCGCGAGCGCGACTCGATGGAGCAGGTGCGCATCCCCATCAGCGAGGTCAAAAACTTCCTGCGCGAGAAGATCGCGTTCTAAAGTTTTCCACAGAGAATAAAAAGAGGGCCGTTCCCACATAGGAACGGCCCTCTTGCTGCATGATACTGCGCCGCAGGCTTTGCCGTCCGCAGACGGCAAATGATTTTGATTTGTTTTTCGCCGCGGCGTGTACGCAGCGAAAAACACTCTGCGCGAAGTGCGTGTCGAATTGGCCGCTTACAGCGGCCAACCGAGGCACAGAACGCAGCGAAATCTTCTCGAAGAAGAGGCTTCGCCTCTTCTTCGAAATTACTTCTTCTCGTCTTCCAGCAAACCCTTGAAGCTTGCGGCAAGACCGGCGAGGCTCTGGATCTCGCTCGGGACGATGATCTTCGTCGCCTGACCGTCGGCGGCCTTCTCGAAGGATTCGAGCGCCTTGATCTTGACGACCTGATCGTTGGGGTTGGCCTCGTTGAGCATCTTGATGGAGTCCGCGAGCGCCTGCTGCACGTTCAGGATGGCCTGCGCTTCGCCCTCAGCCTTGAGGATGGCGGCCTGACGCTCAGCCTCTGCCTTGAGGATGGCCGCCTGCTTTTCCGCGTCCGCGCGCAGGATGGTGGACTGCTTTTCGCCCTCGGCCACGAGGATCTGAGACTGCTTCTGTCCCTCAGCCTGCAGGATGGACTCGCGGCGCTCGCGCTCGGCCTTCATCTGCTTTTCCATCGCGTTCTGAATTTCGCGCGGCGGCAGGATGTTCTTGAGCTCCACGCGGTTGACCTTGATGCCCCAGGGGTCGGTCGCCTCGTCGAGGATGGAGCGCATCTTGGCGTTGATGACATCGCGGCTCGTGAGCGACTGGTCGAGCTCCATCTCGCCGATAATGTTACGCAGCGTCGTCGCCGTCAGGTTCTCGATGGCGTTCATCGGGTGCTCCACGCCGTAGGTGTAGAGCTTGGGGTCGGTGATCTGGAAGTAGATGACCGTGTCGATCTGCATGGTGACGTTATCCTTGGTGATCACGGGCTGGGGATCGAAGTCGGCCACCTGCTCTTTGAGGCTGACCTTCTTCACGACGCGCTCGAAAAACGGAATTTTGAAGTGCAGGCCCACGCCCCAGGTCGCGCTGTAAGCGCCGAGGCGCTCCACGACGTAGGCGCGCGACTGCTGCACGATCTGGATGTTCGTCACGAGCACCAGAAGCACCAGCAGCACTAAAATGCCGATACCGATATAGCCGATCCATTCCATAGTTCTTTTCCTCCTAAAATGTTGTGTAGTTTGGGGTTACTCTCTTCTCTCGGTTTCTTTACTCTCGCGCACGTAGAGCTTGACGCCCTCCATGCGAACGATCCTTGCCATTTTCCCCTTGGGGATGATATTGCCGTCTTCGCTGCGCGCCGTCCATGTCTTGCCGTCGATGTACACAGCGCCGGTGGCGTTCTCGTTGTCCACCGTTTCGGTCACCTTGGCCTCGTGGTGCAGCACGCGGTCGGCGTTCGTGGGCACGATGGTCTTATCCAGCATTTTGCGCGCAAGGGGCCTTGTCGCGATGAGCGCCAGAATGGATACGATCAGGAAGACCGCGAATTGCAGCCACAGCGCCGCGCCCAGCTCTGTTGCCACCAGCGCGGCCACCGCGCCGACGACGAACCAGATCGACACCAGTCCTGCCGTCGCTGCCTCGGCAATGCCGAAGACGATGATGGCAACGATCCAGATAATGGTCATCATTTCATCTGCTCCTCCTTTCAAGCTTCGCATGCAGTAGACGTATGCCGGACCGATCATGGCGATGACGGTCAGCAGCATGATCCCGATGCTCTTGTTGTAGGGTGACAGATTCGCGTAAAGGTTGGAAAGCTCGCTGCCGAGCGTGCGCACGGAAAGCCTCGGCGCTTCCTCCGGCGACTCGCCGGGGGCGGGGACCTCTTCTTTGAACAGCTCGTCCATCGTCACGCCGTAGCGGTTGCAGATGAAGATGATCTTTTCCATTTCGGGATAGCCCCGGCCGGACTCCCAGCGCGAGACCGACTGGCGCGAGACCTGAAGCTGTTCGGCAAATTCCTCCTGTGTCGCTCCGCTGCGTTTGCGGACCTCCTGGGGCCGCTCGCCAAATGCCATTGCGTTCCCTCCGTTTCTCTGTCTGAGGATAAGATAGCAAAACCGCGCGTTCTTTTCCAGCAACTTCAGTGTTGCATTCCGTGTTTTTCACGTAAATTTCGCGCAAGTTTGATGTTACATCGATGTGACAGCGCGCTTTCCGCGCCGTTTTTCCTATTGTACCACACACTCTATCGCTTTACCATGCTTATTTTGACGCGGCGATTGCCTTTTTTGTTCCCATCCGCTATACTAAGGGCAAATCATTTTTTCGGGAGCGTTATTATGCTGGAATTTGTCATTCCCTGTCTCTTGGGACTGGAAAGCTTAGTGGGCGACGAGGTCAGAAAGCTCGGCCTCGGCGACGTGCGCGTGGAGAACGGGCGCGTCCTCTGCCGCGGCGAGGCGCGCGATATCGCGCGGCTCAACATCAACCTGCGCTGCGGCGCGCGCGTCATTCTGGTGCTGCATAAGTTCCGCGCAACGGATTTTGAAGCGCTCTTTCAGGGCGTGCGCGCAGTGCATTGGGAGGACTGGATCCCGCGCGAGGGCGAGTTCCCCGTCGTGGGCTATTCCATCAACTCAACGCTCCACTCCGTGCCCGCCTGCCAGTCGATCGTCAAAAAGGCGGTCGTCGACCGCCTCGCCGCTGCCTACGGCCTCGCGCAGCTGCCCGAAACGGGGCGGCGCTATCAGGTGCGCTTTTCCATCATGAAGGACGAGGTCACCGTCGGACTCGACACCTCGGGCGAGGGGCTTTATAAGCGCGGCTACCGCGCCCACGGCGTGGCCGCCCCGCTCAAGGAAACGCTCGCCGCCGCGATGGTCAAGCTCTCGCACTACAATGGCCGCGACCCGTTCTGCGACCCGTTCTGCGGCAGCGGCACCATCGCCATCGAAGCCGCGCTCATTGCACGCAACCGCGCGCCGGGGCTGAATCGCAGCTTTTCCGCCCAGCACTGGCGCTCGCTCGAGCGCGATATCTGGCTCGACGCGGCGGACGAGGCCATGGACAACGAGTTCCACGGCAAGTACGAGATCTGGGGCGGCGACATCGACCCCGACGCGGTCGCGCTCTCGCGCCACAACGCAGAGTTGGCCGAGGTGGACGACATCGTAAAGTTTGAGGTCGATGACGCGACTCGCTTCCACTGGGGCGGGCTGTACGGCCGCATCGTGACGAATCCGCCGTATGGCGAGCGTCTTCTCGAGCGCGAGGAGGCGGGCGAGCTCTACCGTGCCTTCGGCAAGGCGACGGACAAGCTGCCCGACACGTGGCGGGTGTATGTGCTCTCGTCGCATCCCGACTTCGAGCGCTGCTACGGCAAATTTGCCGACAAAAAGCGCAAGCTTTATAACGGAATGCTCAAGTGCGATCTGTTCATGTATGGAAAACGGGTATAAACGCCGCGGTTGACGCGGCGGGGGGGATAGCAGCGCCTTTTGGCGCTGCTGCGTGACAAAGGGGGTATTCTCTTTCCGAAGAGAATACCCCCTTTAGATCCCCCAGAGA
>URQY01000008.1 GCA_900550165.1 uncultured Eubacteriales bacterium | reverse complement strand
TGCTGTTCGATGAGGTCGAAAAGGCGCACCCGGATGTGTTCAACATCCTGCTGCAAATTCTCGACGACGGCCGCATCACCGACTCACAGGGCCGCACGGTGGACTTTAAGAACACCATCATCATCCTGACATCGAACCTCGGCTCTTCCGAGCTGCTCGACGGTATCCAGCCGGACGGCAGCATTTCGGAAGACGCCCGCGCCGCCGTCATGGGCGAGCTGCGCCGCGCATTCCGCCCCGAGTTTTTGAACCGTCTGGACGAGATCATTATGTTCAAGCCTCTCACGAAGGAAAACCTCTCCGGCATCATCGACATTCTGATGGAAGGCCTCAAGAAGCGCCTTGCCGACAAGACGCTGAAGCTCGAGGTCACGGATGCGGCCAAGAGCCTCATCATCGAGCGCGGCTTCGACCCCATCTACGGCGCGCGTCCGCTCAAGCGCTACCTCCAGAGCGCAGCGGAGACGCTCATCGCCAAGGAGATCCTGCGCGGCGACCTTGCCGCGGGCAGCACGCTCCTGCTCGACGCAGAAAACGGCGAGCTGAGCTGCCGCAAGAAGTAAACAACCGCGAAAAGCCGCCCGAAAGGGCGGCTTTTTCCGCCTTGCTACCGATAGTAGCGGAATACTTGGTGGACTTTTGGTCCGAAACCTGCTACGATAGCGCCATCAACGCAAAGGAGACACGCTATGGACAACGAACTCGGCACGCGCATCCGCGCGCTGCGCAAGGAGCGCGGGCTGTCGCAGGAGGCGCTGGCACAGGCGCTTGAGGTGTCGCGCCAGGCCGTGACAAAGTGGGAGGATGGCTCGTCGCTGCCGAGCACGGCGAACCTCTTTGCGCTTGCGGGCTTTTTCTCCGTTCCGCTCGCAGAGCTGACCGGCACGCCGGAGGGAGCTTCTTCCGCGCCGCCCGCTGCGGGTGTATCAGAAAAAGAACGCCGCACGCGCACAAAAATTTTGACCATCGGCGCGTGTGTACTGCTCGCTGTCAGCGTGCCGGTGCTCCTCTGGTGCGCCGTGCAGTATTTTACCGCCGGGCCACCCATTCCCGAGGGAATGAACTACGCCACAGGACCGGTTGCTGACTGCGAGGCGATCATCGGCTATGCCGACACCCTGACCGCGATCTATGTCGCAAGCAAATTCCCCACATGGCTGTTTTTGAGTGCGGTATCGCTCTTCGCCGTGGGGATCGGCGTGCTGTCTGTCTTGCTATTTAAGCGTTGGAAAGGAAAACTACATGACAGGTAAACACAGAATTCTGCTGCCGCTGCTGCTCATTTTTCTGCTCGTCGGCTGCGGCAAAACGAACGATGGCCTGACCATCGAAGGCCACGACTGGACGTCGGCGCAGGCCATTGACAGCGCAGGTCAACCCCTCGACCTCCCCACCCTCAGCTGCACGGCGCAGGATGGCGCACTGAGCGTCATGGGCGCGGACGGCAACACGCAGAGCGGAACGTATTCCCTCGCGCAGCGCGATACAAACAGCGCTCTTTATGATCTCTCGCTCGACGGTGAGAGCGGCACGGCCGTTGTCAGCATCACGGAATACACCGACGCCGCGGGCGAAAAAAGAAGCGAGTACACGCTCATTCTGTCACTGCCGGAGCGGGCGATTTATTTTCGTGCAGATATCGAATAGAAATAGCCGCGCATCGCGCGGCTATTTCTATAAAGTATTTTTACTTTAATGCCCGCTTGATTTCTTGTTCTGCAAGCGCTGTAACACCGGCAAAGTCCACACAGGGATGGTACGCATTCTCCAGTGCGTCGTGTGCGTGCTTGGCGTTTGCGAGCGCGGAGACAGCCTCGTCGCGGAGCGATGTTTCCACGCGGCGCATGAAGCGCAGCTTTGCCTTCTGCGTGCGCGTGAGCTTTCCCTCAACCATCGCGTCGAGCCGCAGGCGGCGATAGGGCTTTCCCTCATACGGAAGGCTCGCGTCCGCCGTGATGAACGCCACACCTCTTTCCGGGATGAGCACGTGCCGGAGCTCGCGCGGGCGGTCCGGGTCCGGGCAGGCAACAACATCAAAGCGCCTGCCGCTCGCCATATCACAGGCCGCCTTCAGCGCCTCTGCGCCGAGGCCCGCGCTGTCATTCAGTTCATAAATGCGCGGGCAAAGCGTCTCGACCGTGTCGAAGCGGCAGATATCGCCGCGGTGCGTAAGCCCGCCGAGGAAGGCGCGGTCGACGCGCCCGCTGCCGCTCCCCTCACCGTGCAGCTCGCGCGCAAGAATGGCGTTCATGCGGCGGGCAAGCTTTGAAAAGTCCATCTGCGCGTGCAGTGCCGTGCGGCGTTCCCCTGCCACCTCGTCGAGCGCGTGCAGCACATGATAGGCGCTGCGGTAGTGCGCGCGGTACTCGTCGCTGAGCGCGACGATCTCCGCACGGCGCTCCTTGACCGCGTCTATGTCGTAAAAGCGCGTCAGGTCGACATAGCGTTCGCTCGCGACCGTGTAGGTCGGCTCAAGCACATGGGGGCTGGTGCCGTCGACAACAGCGGTGTTCCGGTCCAAAAAGATCGCGCCGTCGAGCGATTCGGGGTCGCCCGAGCAGTTGATGTACACGACGCGCTCGCCTGCGCGCTCCATCGCCTCGCCCATGCGCCGCATAAAGGTCGACTTGCCGCAGCCGGGACCGCCCTTCAGGATGAGCAGATCGTCGAATTGACCGTTCAGCATTTGGTCGTAGAGCGAATAAAAGCCCTCGCCGCTGTTCGCGCCGAGGAAAAAGTACACCGGTTTCATAGCGTTCCCTCCAAAATCAGGCTTTTCGTTCTCAGCTTATGCAAAAGCACCTGTCCCCGCTTCCCTTTTGCGAAAAATATGCTATGCCTTTTTCAGCCGTTTACTGCGGCAAGGTACTGCTCGGTTGGGCGCATAAGCATAAGGAAAAGGCTCTGTTTGGAAAAGCCAAACAGAGCCTTCTTATGTAGCAACTTACGCTGTGAAGATCTTGTCCTCTGCCCTGCGCGTATAGTCACGCTCGAGCATCGCGCGATGCGAGAGAAATGCCGGATCGTCGAAGTACTTCGCCCCCATCGGGCAGTTGCGCACGCAGGAGTGACACTTGATGCACACGCCCGTGACCTCGCTGACGTCATCGGGGCTAATGGACCCCATCGGGCAGAGCGATGCGCACACGCCGCAGCGGATGCACTTGTCCTGGTCCGTCTTGGGCTTCGCCTTTAAGAATACCTTCGGCTCGCCGTCGAGACCCAGCGGGCGATAATACGGCGCGTCGGCGTCGCCGTCGACCGTGACGGGCGCGGGATACTGCGTCATCTTCACGATGCGGCCCACGACCGCGGAGCCGAGCCTGGCAAGCTCGGCCATGTCGTCGGAGTCGGGGCGGCCGTCAGCCAGCGCATCGGTAAAGGCATGGCGGCAGGCAAACGCGCCCGCGCCGATGGTGTGGAAGCCGTCGGATTCCAGGCAGGCACAGAGCTCGGCCAGAGAATTGTCGAAGCTGCGGTTGCCAAACGTCACGACCGGCACGGTGAGCGCACCATTTCCGGCAAAGCCGGTCTTCACGAACTCGAGCAGCTTGTTCGGAAGCTTGCCCGCGTAGGTCGGCATCCCGAAGATGACAAGGTCGCCTTCGGCAAACTCGTATTTTTCCTCCCGCGCGGCGGGGAGGGTAAAGTCGCGCACCTCGAGCGGGACCTCAAAGCTGACGGCGAGCGCGTTGGCAAGGGTCGTGGTCACTTTTCTTGTGTTGCCGGTGGCGCTGAAATAGACTGCGTAGACCTGAGAAATATTCATGGCGGCTGCCTTCTTTCTTGATGATGCGGGCGCGGCCCGGGCGTTACAGGGAAAAATCCTCGGAGGAATACTTATCGTTCAGCGTGGCGGGACGGGGCGGCACACGCTTGAGCGGATCATAGCAGAAGTGGCGGCAGTGGTCGGCAGAGTCGACAACGCCGCGGCGGGAACAGACGACCTGCCCGTCGCTGATGACGCTGCCGCTCTTGCAGTAGGCGCAATGCTTTTCAATGTCCTTGCGAAACAGATGGAACACGGTCTCTCTCCCCCTTTTTGCTCTTACAGGCTGCGGACGACGAGTTTGCCGTCCTCCATCGCGGCGTGGAGCTGCGTGACAGGATGCTCGTAGGAATCAATCATCTGGCTCGCCATTTCATCCTCCAGCTCCTTCTGGATGGTGCGGCGCAGGTTGCGCGCGCCGTAGGTCGCGGAGTAGGACTTTTTGACGAGGTACGCCTCGACGTCTTCATCCCATGTGAAGTGCAGGCCCTTATCCTCAAGGCTCTGCTGAAGTTCCGCAAGCATGATGCGGGCAATACCGGCAAAGTTCTGCTCATCAAGACGGTTGAAGCAGATGACCTCGTCCACACGATTCAGAAATTCGGGGCGCAGGAACTCGCCAAGCGCCTTCATAGCGCGGTCGCGATTCTGCTCGTTCATCGTGTGGCCGAAGCCGACGGTGCCCTCCTTGCGCTCGGAGCCCGCGTTGGACGTCATTACGATGACCGTGTTTTCAAAATTGACCTTGCGGCCGTGGGAATCGGTGACCTCGCCGTCGTCGAGGATCTGCAGCAGGACGTTCATCACATCGGGATGCGCCTTCTCGATCTCGTCGAAGAGGATGACGGCATAGGGCTTGCGGCGAATTTTCTCCGTGAGCTGACCGGCCTCGTCATAGCCGACGTAGCCCGGGGGCGAGCCGACGATGCGGGAGACCGAGTGCTTTTCCATGAACTCGGACATATCGAGGCGGATGAGCGCGTCGGGCGAGTTAAAGAGGTCCTGTGCGAGCTGCTTGACAAGCTCGGTCTTGCCGACGCCCGTAGGACCGACGAAGATAAAGCTCACCGGCTTGTGCTTGGGCGAGATGCCCACGCGGTTGCGGCGGATGGCCGCGGCGACCGCTTCGATGGCCTCGTCCTGACCGACGATATGCTCTTTGAGGCGCTTGTCGAGCTCGCTCAGGCGGCGGAACTCATCCTCGCGGATGCGCGAGGCGGGGATCTTCGTCCACAGCTCGATCACGCGGGCAAGGTTGTCCATTGTGAGCTGCGGGTCGCCCTGCGCGCAAAGCGCGTCGAGCTCGTTCTGCGCCTTCATCTCAAGGCTCTTGAGCTCGGCCAGGCGCTCGAAATCCGGCTCCTCCGCGCCCTGCAGGAGTTCGCGCTCCTTGCCGTAGTCCTCGATCTCGCGGCGCAGTTCCATGCGGCGGTTGATGTTCTTATCGTGCAGGTTGAGATCCGAGCACGCCTCGTCGATGAGGTCGATGGCCTTGTCGGGCAGGAAGCGATCGGTGATGTAGCGCTCGGAGAGCAGCACCGCCTGACGCAGGATGCCCTCGGGGATTTTGACGCCATGATACTGCTCGTAATAGTGGGCGATGCCCTTCAAAATCTTGAGCGTATCCTCCATATTCGGCTCGTTGACCGTGACCGGCTGGAAGCGGCGCTCAAGCGCGGTGTCCTTCTCGATGTGCTTGCGGTACTCGGTGAAGGTCGTCGCGCCGATGACCTGAATTTCCCCGCGGGAGAGCGCGGGCTTTAAGATGTTGGCGGCGTTCATGCTGCCCTCGGCGTCGCCCGCGCCGACGATGTTGTGCACTTCGTCGATGACGAGGATGACATTGCCCATCTTGCGGATCTCCTCGATGAGGCCCTTCATGCGGCTTTCGAACTGGCCGCGGAACTGCGTGCCCGCGACAAGCGCCGTCAGGTCAAGAAGATAGACCTCCTTGCTTCTGAGCTTAAAGGGCACCTCGCCCGCGACGATGCGCTGGGCAAGGCCCTCGGCAATGGCGGTCTTGCCGACGCCCGGCTCGCCGATGAGACAGGGGTTGTTCTTCTGGCGGCGGTTTAATATCTGGATGACGCGCTCGATTTCCTCCTCGCGGCCGACGACCGCGTCGAGCTTGCCGTCACGCGCGCGCTGGGAGAGGTTGATGCAGTAGGAGTCGAGGAACTTGTGCTTGCTCCCCTTTTCGACCTTTTTATTGCTGCGCGGGCTCTGCGTCTGCTCGGCGTCGCCGCCCGGTGCGTCGTTCGCGGCGGGGCTGCCGCCGAAGAAGCGGCTCAGGAACGGGAAGGTCGCGGTCTTGCCGTCCTCGTCCTCGTTGTCTAAAACAGAATCATCGGCGTCGGTCAAGCCCTCGAGATTCTCCGCGCCGCCGAAGGCGCCCATCATCTCGTTGGAGATATTGTCAAGGTCCTCATCCGTGATCCCCATGCGGCGCATCATCTCGTCCACCTGCGGGAGTCCGAGGTTTTTCGCGCATTTGAGGCAAAGTCCTTCGTTGATGTTCTGCCCGTTTTCCTGACGGGTGATGAACACAACGGCGATATTCTTTTTACATCTGGAACAAAGTTGGGGCTGCATAGTATTTCCTCCTTGGGGGTAAAAATCAGGGTAACAGCGCGGCGGCAACGCCGCGCGGGGTATGGCTCATAAAAAATGCCAAGAGGTACGTGCCCTCATACTCAGTGAAAGCGCCGATCCCGAGCTTTGGCGCAAGGTCGCAGACGAGAAACAGCAGCAGTGCGCTCTCAATGAGGCCCAGCGCGCCGCCGCCAAGGGTATTGAGGGCGTTCAGCACCGGCAAGTCTAACACCTTGTCAATGCCTGCCGTGACAAGGCGAAGCAGCAGCGCAAGTATCAGGAAGCACAGCACGAACACGAGCGTTCGCACCACGCTGCCGAGCAGCGTCCGCACGGCGGCAAGCGCCGCGTCGCGCGCGGCATTGCGCAGCGACTGCCGCACCGCACCGTCAAGGTCAAAGCGCAGCAGCCTTTTGAGCAAGCCCGTCACCGCAAGCGGGGCGTCATCCTGCGGAGCATCCCCCGCGTCCTGTGCAGGAGCGTTGTCCGCCGTTTCACCCGCAGCGGCATTCTCCGAAGGGGTCTCCCCCCCGAGCTGCGGCGCCTCGCCCTTCGCCGTTTCGTCCGAAGCGGCAAACCATTCCTCCACGCTCTTTTCCGCGCGCGGCATCAGCGCGTTCGTCACGGGCTCGGTGAGAAGATCTGTCAGCAGCGACGCGCCGACGAGCGCGATGACGATGGCAGCAAGCGCCATCAGGCTGCGGAACAGTCCCCTCTTCGCGCCGAACACCGCACCGAGCACCAGCACGAGCGCAAAGGCCAAATCAATAATCAGCTTATTATCCATGTTTTTCTCGTTTCATTCAATGCACAAATTGTAACATTTTTAGCGTTTTGCAGAAATTACGGAATATAAAGCCAGGCGGACGACGAGCCGACGAGCACCGCCGTTCCGTCTGCGCGCATGAGGACCAAGCGGGCGTACTCCGTGCCGTCGAGCCGGGCGTATTCCTCGAGCTGCGGCGTGTAGATGACAAGGCTATCGCTGTAGAGCACCGCGATGTATTTGCCCGCGGCAGACATCGAAAGCACCTCGCCGCTCGTGTCGAGACTTGCGAGCGCGCTGCCGTCCTGCGAGACGGTGACGAGCTTCATCGTGCTGCCGGAGCGGTATCGGCTCAGCAGCAGCGCGGCGAAATTCTCACCATTCAGACTCTGGCCGCGCAAATACGGATATTCATAGCGATAGCTGCCCGAAAGCGCGCCGTCGGTGCTGAAAAATGTCAGCCCTTCGTCCGTCAGGCACGCAAGCGTGCCCGCAACGCTGCCGGTCGAAAGGAGCAGCGAGCCTGTGAGCGTGTTGACTGCTGCGGGCTGGTCGCTGCCAATCGAATAAACGCTCACCGTGTCGGCAAACGCGCCGCCCGATTCGCTGAGGGTCACGGCGGCCATATGCTTGCAGTCGCGCAGCACCGCCGCGTCGATGACATAGTGCTCGGAGGAGTTGAAGGCCAGGACCTTCTCGCCCGAGGCGTCGTACATCGTGACGGCGGATTTGTAGCCGCTCTTTTCCGCGTTGAGCGCCATATAGTCGGATGAGTTGAGCGAAACAGACAGGATGCCGCCGCTGCACTCGCTGCTCATATCGCGCACAAGGCCGCTCGCAGAGAAGATGAGCAGCGACTGTCCGCCGATATCGTAAACCGCGGCAGTCTGCCCGCCAACGGCGATGGCCGGCGTCGTGAGCTTCACATTCTCGCTGCAAACAACGCTGCCGTCGCTCGCGAGCACGGAGACATTCGTCGTGGAGGCGACGATCAGGTGGTCGCCGAGCAGCGCGAAGGTATTGCTGCGGTCGTTGCTGAAGGAATAGAGCTCAGCCTTGCCCTGCTCATCCTGCTGCACCTTATTGTAGGAAAACAGGCGGCGGACACTGTCGAGACTGCTGAGATCCTTCCACGCCGCGGCAATGACCACCGCCAGCACGACCACGAGCGCGAGCACGACGGTAAGCACCCGCTTGCCGCTGCTGCGGCGCGGCGCGGCCTGCGAGCGGCGGATCTCCTCGCGGATATTCTCTTCTTCTCTGCGGTCAGTCATTGAGCCGTTCATCCTCATACCATAGTCTTGTCATATACAGTCCGCCGGGCGGCACCGTGGGGCCGGCCAGCGAGCGGTCGCCGGAGGCGAGGATCTCCGGAATGTCCTCCGGCGTGAGCTTACCCTCGGCGGCGTAGAGCACGGTGCCAGTGATGGCCCGTACCATGTTATACAGAAATCCGTCCGCGCAGACCTTGAGCTCCAAAAGATCACCCGAGCGCGACACACGACAGTAATGCACGGTGCGCACGGTCGTCTTCGTCTCCGTGCCGACAGAGCGGACGGCGCGGAAATCGTGCGTACCCTCGAAGGCGCGCGCTGCGCGGTCCATCACCTCTTCGTCAAGGTGCTTGGGGTAAAAATAGGCCCGATTCACATAGAACGGATTTTTGATGCGGGAATTGAAAATGCGATAGGTATACTCTTTCTTTCGGCACGAGAGGATGGCGTTGAAATCCTCCGCCACCTCGAGCGCCTCGCGCACGACGATATCCTCGGGCGTGTGCGTATTGATGGCAAACGGCAGCCGCTCGACCGGGATGCGGGAATCCGTGTGGAAATTCGCGATATAACGCTCGGCGTGCACGCCGGCGTCCGTGCGGCCGCAGCCGACGAGCTTGACGTTCCCGCCGCAGACCTTCGAAAGTCCCTTTTCCATCGTCTCGCAGACACTGGAAACCGTTTTCTGCACCTGCCAGCCGTGGTAGGCGCTGCCGTTATACATGAGCTTGAGGGCAATGTTTCGCATAAAAGCGTCCTTTCTCAGCGCAGCACGATGACCACCGCCACCAGCGCCGCGTAATAGCCAAGCACCAGGTAGTCGCGCGTCTGATAGCGCAGCACGTTGAGCTTCGTGCGGCCCTCGCCGCCGTGGTAGCAGCGGCATTCCATGGCGGTCGCCAGCTCGTCGGCGCGGCGGAATGCGCTGACAAAAAGCGGCACGAGCAGCGGCACGAGCGCCTTGGCGCGCTGCATGAGGCTGCCGGTCTCAAAGTCGGCGCCGCGCGCTTTCTGCGCGGACATGATCTTATCCGTCTCCTCGATGAGCGTGGGGATGAAGCGCAGCGCGATGGACATCATCATCGCAAGCTCGTGCACGGGGAGCTTGATGGCCTTGAGGGGCCCCAGCAGGCTCTCCAGTCCGTCCGTCAGGCGGATGGGAGAGGTCGTATACGTGAGCAGGAACGTGCCCATGATGAGCAGCGTGATGCGCAGCATCATCGTGATGGCGGCGCGCACGCCCTCGATGGTCATGCGGAAGATCCACCAGTGGAAGATTTCCGTGCCGGGCGTGTAGAAGAGATTCAACAGCGCTGTAAAGGCGATGATGAACAAAACCGGCTTCAAGCCCTTGAAGAGCGCCTTCGCGCCCACGTGCGAGATGCGCACGGCGACCACGAGCGTCAGAATGAGCAGGCCGTAGGCGATAAAGCTCTTCGCGGTGAAGAGCGCCACGACATAGAGCACCGTGACAAGGAGCTTCGTGCGCGGGTCGAGCTTATGGGCGAGCGTATCGCCCGGGAAATACTGTCCCAGCGTGATATCCTTCAGCATTTCCTGCCGCCCCCCTTCTTCAGCGCGATAAGCTCCGCGCTCAGCTCATCGACGGTGTAAACGTCGGGCGAGATGGCGAGGCCCTTTTCGCGCAGCTTCATAGCGACGCGCGTGACCTGCGGCACGTCGAGTCCCGCCGTCATCAGCTCGCTGCCGCGGGCGAAGACCTCGCGCGGCGTGCCGCTCATCAGCACGTGACTGTCCGAAAGAACGATGATGCGATCGACATTTTTCGCGATCTCCTCCATGCTGTGGCTCACGAGCACGACGGTCGTGCCGCGCTCGCGGTGGAATTCGCGGATGTTTGCAAGCAGACTCTCTCTGCCCTGCGGGTCAAGGCCCGCGCTCGGCTCGTCAAGCACGAGCACCTCGGGCTCCATCGCGATGACGCCCGCAATGGCCACGCGGCGCTTCTGTCCGCCGGAGAGGGCAAAGGGAGACTTTTCCAGCATCTCCTCCGAAAGGCCGGCAAAGCGCGCCGCCTCGCGCACGCGGCGGTCGATCTCGTCCTTCGAAAGCCCCATATTCGTCGGGCCGAAGGCAATATCGCGGTAGACCGTTTCTTCAAAGAGCTGATACTCCGGATACTGGAACACAAGCCCCACGCGGAAGCGGACGTCCCGGATCTTCTTGGGGTCTGCCCAGATATCCTCCCCGCCGAGCAGAATACGGCCGGAGGTCGGCTTGAGCAGGCCGTTCAAATGCTGGATCAGCGTCGATTTGCCGCTGCCCGTGTGACCGATGATGCCCAAAAATTCGCCGCGGCGGATCGCCAGC
Source organism: uncultured Eubacteriales bacterium (assembly GCA_900550165.1). Lineage (GTDB taxonomy): Bacteria > Bacillota > Clostridia > Oscillospirales > Oscillospiraceae > Hominicoprocola. Next base: position 53,966 of record URQY01000008.1, on the reverse strand, counting down.
GACATATCCTGCACCGCACTGCGGCAGAAGGGCGTGCCCTCGCCATAGGTGTGCGTCAGGTTTTCTACACGAATGATCTCTTCCAAGGTTACAGTCCTCTTAGGTAAAATTTTTCACGATGGCGTCCGCGCATTCCTCCACGGTGATGGCGTCCACGGGGACGTCCATGCCCGCCTCGCGCAGGGAAAAGAGCAGCGAGACCGTATCGGGCACGGCAAGGCCGATATCCTCCAGTTCTTTTTTACGGGTGAAGACCTCGCGCGGCTTTCCGTCCATGACGACAAGGCCGTCGTTCATCACGATCACGCGGTCGGCGTGCTCGGCCTCGTTCATGTGGTGGGTGATGAGGACCACGGTGATCCCCTGCTCGCGGTTGAGCCTTTCCACGGCCGCGAGCACCTCGCGGCGGCCAACGGGGTCAAGCATGGCGGTCGCCTCGTCGAGCACGATGCACTCGGGCTTCATCGCCAGCACGCCCGCGATGGCGATGCGCTGCTTCTGTCCGCCGGAAAGGAGATGCGGCGCGTGCTTGACATACTGCGTCATGCCGACGGCCTCGAGCGCGTCGTCCACCCGCTTTCTGATCTCATCGCTCGGCACGCCCAGATTCTCCGGTGCGAACGCGACGTCCTCCTCGACGACATTTGCCACGATCTGGTTGTCGGGATTCTGGAACACCATGCCGACGCGCCTGCGGATCTCGAGCAGGAGCGCTTCATCCGAGGTGTCCATCCCCTCGACATACACCTTGCCGCCGCTGGGCAGCAGCACCGCGTTGAAGGTCTTGGCGAGCGTCGATTTGCCGCTGCCGTTGTGTCCGAGCACCACGACAAAGCTGCCGCGCTCGATCTCCACATCCACGCCGCGCAGCGCGCGGGTGTTGCCCTCCCCTTCCGCGCCGGGATAGGTGAAGGCGAGGTTTTGGGTCTTTATCATTTCCATATCGGTGTGTTTCCTTTTGTTTATTCGCTGAACCAGCGGCCCGTTGCGCCGCAGGGCAGCGCAAGCCCCGTTTCCGTCACGGGAAGGCCGAGCTCATCCCACGTGACCTTGCCGCCGTACTTTTCCGCGACGAGCAGATGCAGGATGTAGCCGAGCACGGACGGCGCAAGGCCCGTTGTATACGAATTGATGATGACAAAAAGCGGCTTGTCCGAAAGGACCTGCGCGCAGAGCTTGACAAACGGGAACAGATTGTCCTCCAGCTTCCAGACCTCGCCGCCGGGACCGCGCCCGTAGCTCGGCGGGTCCATGATGATGGCGTCGTATGACTTGCCGCGGCGGATCTCACGCTCGACAAATTTTGCGCAGTCGTCGATAATCCACCGCACCGGCGCGTCGGCAAGGCCGCTGACGCGTGCGTTCTCGCGCGCCCAGTTGACCATGCCCTTCGCCGCGTCCACATGGCAGACCTGCGCGCCCGCCGCCGCGCACGCGACCGTCGCGCCGCCGGTGTAGGCGAAGAGATTCAGCACGCGGATGGGGCGCCCCGCGTTTTCGATCTTCTCGCGCGCAAAGTCCCAGTTCACGGCCTGCTCGGGGAAGAGGCCCGTGTGCTTGAAGTTCATGGGCTTGACCTGAAACGTAAGGTCCCTGTATTTCACCTGCCAGGATTCGGGCAGCCTGTCCTTGTCCCAGTGTCCGCCGCCGGAGGACGAGCGGTAGTAGCGGCCCTGCGCGCTGCGCCAGCCGCGGTTCGTGTGCGGCGTCTCCCATATCGCCTGCGGGTCAGGCCGCACCAGGATTTGCTTTCCCCAGCGCTCCAGCTTTTCTCCGCCGCCGCAGTCCAGCAGTTCGTAATCTTCCCATCCGTCCGCGATCCACATATCGTATCTCCTTCGCCGCAAGGCATAGTAGTTCATAATAATCGTGTTATTATACTACGTCCGCGCGGCGATAGTCAATGTATAAATCGTAAACGATACTTTATTTAAGTGTTTCCCTTTCTTTGCGATGGACTTTACTGCGCATCTGTGCTATGCTCTCTAAAAAAAACGATAGAAAGACGGTCTTTTTTTATGGATAAACTGCTGCTTCACTCCTGCTGCGCGCCCTGCTCGGTCTACTGCGTGGACACGCTGCGCGCCGACGGCATCGAGCCCACCTCCCTCTGGTTCAACCCCAACATCCACCCCTGGACAGAGTACGACGCGCGCCGCCGCACGCTGCTTGAATACGGGGAAAAGGAGCACGTGACCGTGCACATTTTAGAGGATTACGGCCTGCGCGATTTTGTCCGCGCCGTGAGCGCGGATATCGACCACCGCTGCGCGCACTGCTACACCATCCGCCTCGGCACGGCGGCCAAATACGCCGCCGACCACGGCTACGACGCCTTTACCTCGTCGCTTCTCATTTCTCCGTATCAAAACCACGAGCTCTTAAAGGCCGTGGGCGAAACGATGGGCAGGAAATATGGCGTTCCCTTCTATTACCGCGACTTCCGCCCCGGCTTCCGCGAGGGGCAGAATAAGGCGCGCGAGATGGGCCTCTATATGCAGAAATACTGCGGCTGCATCTTCTCTGAGGAGGACCGCTATGCCTCCAAAATCGAAAAGGCAAAAAAACGCTACGCCGAAGAATAAAAAGCATCAAACGCCCCACCGGTTTTCCCGGCGGGGCGTTTTTTTATCGGATGAGGGCGCTGTGCGCCAGACGCAGGGCGCGGTCCGCGTCGGCGCGCAGGACGTAAACGCTCAAAAAGCGTTCCCCGCCGGCGACGGCATAGACGCTCACGCCTCCGCGTTCAAGCGCAGTGACGACGGCGCGCTCACGCTCGACACTCGGCAGCGCATCACCGACGGCGGTGATGGCCGCAAGCTGCGATGCTTCGCTCTTTTTCTGTGTCACGCCAACGATCTGCGCCGCGTCCCCTCGCTCGCAGACGACGCTTCCCCTGCTCCCCGCCTCGCACGACTTCACCGTGACCGGCACGCCGCTCTGCTGCGCCAGCGCTACGCTGCGGTCATGCAGCACCTGCGCACCCTTCTGCGCGAGCAGCAGCATATCGTCGTAGGAGATTCGCTCGCGGCGCACCGCATCGGGGCAGACACGCGGATCGGAGGAAAAGATACCGTCCACATCGGTGTAGATGATGAGCTCGTCGGCGCGCAGCGCCGCGGCGAGCGCCACCGCGCTCGTATCCGAGCCGCCGCGCCCGAGCGTTGTGATATCGCCGCGCTCGTCGATGCCCTGAAACCCCGTCACGACCGCAACGCGCCCCGCGTCCAGCTCCCGCCGGATGCGCGCGGTATCGATCATTTCGATCTGCGCGTCGCCGTGCGCGCCGTCCGTTTCAATGGGCACCTGCCACGCGCTGAGTGAAACGGCGTCCACTCCCAGCGTCTGAAGCGCCAGCGCCCCCAGCGCCGCGCTCACCTGCTCGCCCGATGCAAGCAGCGCATCCAGCTCGCGTCCGTCGGGCGAAGTCGTCAGCTCAAGCGCTTTTTTGAGCAGCGTATCGGTCGTATCTCCCTGCGCCGAGAGAACGACGACCACGTCGTTTCCCTCGGCCCGGCGCTCTCTTACGATATGTGCCATGCGCAGCAGGCGCTCTGCGTCGCGCACCGAGCTGCCGCCGAATTTCTGCACGATCAGGCTCATTTGCACCACTTCCAACAAAAAAATGGACTGGCAGGCTACCTTTGCGGCAGCCGCCAATCCATCGTATGAAGGCAGGTGAGATGCGGTGTCTCAGGCCGCCAGAATATCGAAGCGGACGACCCCCTCGAGCGCGGAGGCCGTGGCCATCATCTCCTCGATCGACTCCTGCATCTCGGACGTTTCCGCCGAGATGGTCACCGCCGCGCAGCCGTTGGTCGGAATGCTCTGGTTGATCGTGAGAATATTCGCGCCCGATTCGGCAAAGATAGAAAGGACGTTGGACAATACGCCCGGATTGTTCTTGAGCATGGCATAAAACGTGATGATGCGGCCCGTCTTCATGTCGTTGAAGGGGCGCACCGCGTCGCGGTACTTATAAAAGGCGCTGCGGCTGATGCCGACGGCACGGGCAGCATCGCCCGCCGTGCGCACCTCGCCGGACTGGAGCATCCGCTTGGCTTCCGCCACCTTGATGAAAATCTCGGGCAGCGCTTCGGCCGAGACCAGATAAAATTTCGTCGCTGACGTCATAAGCTCTGTTTCTCCTTCACGGTCATTTGTCTTTATTTGGTGTTTATTTTAGCACACAGCCATAAAGAATGCAACTGTTTTTTCTATCGGGAGGTGGTTCTGCTTGCGCGAGGAAGCCCTGCGCCGTTTTTTGCTTTTTACCCTTTCCGCCGCGGCATCAGCGGGCATTTTTTATCTTTCGTTCCGCTTTCTTCTGCCCTGGTCCCTCCCGTTTCTGCTGGCGCTGCTCATTGCGGCGCTGCTTGAGCCCATCGTGCTGCACCTGCAGCGCGCTCTCCGCTTCCGGCGCGGCTTTTCCGCGCTCCTGCTGACGCTGACGCTTCTCTTCCTGCTCGGCGGGCTCCTCTCGCTTCTCGGGACAACACTCCTGTCGCAGCTAAATGCACTGCTTGCCGCCGCGCCCGCGTTTTTCGACGCACTGCCCGAGGCGGCGGACGGGCTCCTCGCCCGGCTCGAGGGCTCCGGTGCGCCGGACTCGGCATGGCTCAGCCGATATCTGCGCGAGCAGCTGATGCAGACCGTGACCGACATGGACAGCATCCTGCGCTCCCTCTCCGCTCGGGCCGTCGCCGCGCTCACAGCCGCCGCAGCAGCGCTGCCGGGCAGCGTGCTCGCCATCGCGACCTGCGTGCTTGCGGTCTACTTCACCTCCGCGTCTTATCCCGAGCTCTGCGCGGCGGCGCAGCGCCTGGTGCCGCCGGAGCAGATGCAGCGCCTGCGGCGCTTCCGCGCGGGCGTGATCGCCTCGCTCGCGCGGTGGCTGCGCGCGCAGGCGACGCTCTCGTGCATCACTTTTTTCGAGCTGCTGCTCGGTTTTTTTCTCATGCGTCAGAGCTACGCACTGCTGTTCGCCTTTCTCATCACACTGCTCGACGCGCTGCCGGTCTTCGGCACGGGCACGGCGCTCGTGCCGTGGGCGGTCTTCACGCTGCTGTTCGGTTTTCCGCCCAAGGCCATCGTGCTCCTTGCGCTCTATCTCTGCACGCTCATCACACGCAATACGCTCGAGCCGAAGCTCATCTCCGCGCAGGCGGGGCTGCCGCCGGTCGCGTCGCTCTTTGCGATGTACCTTGGCTACTGCACGTTCGGTGTTGCGGGGATGGTGCTCTTTCCCTTCTTTCTCCTGCTGCTCTCGCAGATGCTTGAAACCCCCGAAAGCAAAATTACTTGACAGATATTGACCGGACGAAAAAAGGACGGCCGAAGCCGTCCTTTTTCACTTATCGTCTGCCGCTGGTCGAACCGTTGCTGAGCAGCCAGTTGAGGAACTGGCCATTGTCGCCGGTGGTTTCCCCTCCGGCACTGTCGCCCGCCGTACCGGTGCCGTCAGACGGCGTCTGCGCGCCGCTGTCGCCGCCTGTATTGTCTCCGCCGGCGGCATCGCCGCTGCCGTCATCCGGCGCATCCGGGTCCGGCGTGGGCTCCGGCGGTGTCGTGTGCGTGGTGCACATCCCGCTGTACATCAGATCGCTGTATAGCTGCACGGTGCCGCTGTTTGTGTGCACCGGCGTACCTGCGGGAATAGCGGTGATGAGCCCCTCCTCGAGCTGTGCCTGATACGTCGCCTGGAGCGATGCGCTCAGCGGCGTTGTAAGCAGGTCGCGCTTATAGCCCCAGCCCGCGCTCACGTTCGGCTGACTCAGATCGAGCACATAGCTCGTCGTGACATTCGGGCAATAGTCCGAGGCAAGCATACCGGAATCTGCGCAGACGGTCACGGCGATATGGCCGTCGCAGCTCAGCGTGGGGGCGCTGCCGCTCGCGACCTTCACGGTCTGCGACGGGCAGCCCGCGGAGGCTAGAAGCCCCGTCTGCGTGCAGACGGTCACGCTGACCATCCCGTCACTGCTGACGTCGAAGTCCTTGTTGGGAAGACCCGCGTGGACCTTGCTCATAAACGTCTTCCACAGCGTGGCCGCGGGGTTGCCGCTCGCCACGATGCGCGTCGGCGTGTCGTAGCCGACCCAGACCGCCGCCGTGTAATACGGCGTGTAACCGACAAAGTAACGGTCGTTGTTGCTGTTGGTCGAGCCGGTCTTACCGGCGATGGTCATGCCCGAGAAGTTCGCCCCCGTACCCGTGCCGTTGCGCACAACGTTTTTGAGAAGCTCGTTCATCGCGTAGGCGGTGCTTTCCTTCATCGCGACGTGGTACTCGGTCTTATTTTCCAGAATGACGTTGCCGTTGTGGTCAAGCACCTCGGTATACGTTCTTGGCGTGGTGTAAACGCCGCCGTTGGCAAACGAGGCGTAGGCCGCGGCCATTTCACGCGTGGTCACGCCCTTGGAAAGGCCACCGAGCGCCAGCGCGCCCGCCGCCGTCAGATCGTCGTTCGTCAGCGTCGTAAAGCCGAGATTCTCGGTCATAAAGGCGTAGGACGCGGGCAGCGTCAGCTTGATGGCCGTGCGCACCGCCGTGGGGTTGGACGAATTGCGGATGGCGTCCTGCAGCGTCATGATGCTGCGGTAGCCCGAGTAGGCGTTCACCGGCCAGGCGCTGCCGTTGAGCATCTCAACGGGATAGTCGTCGATCACGCTCGCAGGCGTGATGACGCCGGCGTCCAGCGCGGGCGCGTAAACGCTCAGAGGCTTGATGGCCGAGCCGCACTGACGCACAACCGTCGAATAATCGAGCAGGAAGCGGCCCTCGCGCTCGCCCACGCGCCCCGCGACGGCCACGATGTTGCCCGTCGAATTGTCGATGATCGTCGCGCCGGACTGGAGCTGCTGGCCCTTGGAGGACGTGTAGTTCAGGTTATTGCGGTCGGCATAGACGCTCTCGACGATGGACTGGATCTCGGGATCGACCGTGCAGTAGATAGAGTAGCCGCCGGTGTAGAGCATATCCTTCGCCGTTTCTTCGTTGTAACCGAGCTGCTCGTGCATATCGGCAACGATGTCGTTGAACATACGCTCGACAAAGTAGGAGTCATACTCCGTGCTCGAGGCGGTATCCACCCTGCTTGCAACCCCCGCAGAAGGAACAAAGCCCGGGTCCCAAGAGAAAACGAGCGGCTCGACCTTTGCCTGCTCGTACTCCTCGTCGCTGATCTTGCCGAGCTCGTGCATCTTATAGAGCACCGTGAGTTGGCGCTCCTTGTTCTGCTCGCGGTACCAGTCGCCGCGCGCAGGGTCATATTTATAGGGGAACTGCGTGATGCCGACGATGGACGCGGCCTCGGCGATCGTCAGCTCGCCGACGGTCTTGCCGAAGTAGCTCTCCGCCGCAGCCTCGATGCCGTAGCAGCCGTTGCCGAAATAAACCTTGTTGAAATATGTCTCAAGAATTTCATCTTTTGAGTAATTCTTCTCGAGCCGCAGCGCGCGGAAAATCTCCGTCACCTTGCGTTTGATGGTCACCTCGTTGTCGCCGGTCGTGTTTTTGATAACCTGCTGGGTGATCGTCGAGCCGCCACGCGTTGAGGTTCCGGTGAGCTTGCCGACGATGGCCTTCGCCGTGCTCTTCCAGTCCACACCGTGGTGGCTTTCAAAGCGCTCGTCCTCAATGGAGATGAGCGCATCCTGCACGTGCTTGGGGATCTCGTCGATACTCACGAGCGTGCGGTTCTCCACGCCGTGGAGCTTGGTCAGCTCCACCCATTCTCCGCTCGTTTTGTCCTGATAGTAGACCGTTGAGCTCTGCTTGAGCGTGTAGGCCGAAATATCGACGTCCAGATCGAGCGACGTGTGGACATAGATCATGAAGATGGCAAAAAACATCAGACACGTCGTAAGCCCGATGGCAAGAATGGTGCCGATGACCGTTTTCGCCGTGCCGACCTTTTTCTTTTTGTGCGCGGGGTGCTGGGCTTGCTGTCTTCGGGGCGTCTGGTTGTCTGCGCGGTTTTCTTCCATAAAGCGCCTCCTCCTTCGCGGTAGAAATGTGCGCGTGAGCGCATAACATCAATTGTAATAATGATACAGAATATAGTATAGCACGGCTGTCAAGAGGTACGTATCTTGTCTTGCATTTTGCCGCAAGGTGCGTTATAATGCGAGCACAAACTTTCAGGAGGTGTCCCCCATGAGTGAGGATTTTGGCCCCAATTTTGTCACGCTGACAGACGATGAGGGCAACGACGTAGAACTGGAATACGTCGATGCGCTGGAATATAACGGTACGACCTATATGGCCTTCTTCCCCGTGGTCGAAGAAGACAGCGAGGAGGAAGAGAACGAAGAGGAATACGGTCTCGTCATTCTCAAGAGCCAGATGGAAAACGGCGAGGAGTTTCTCGTCACCGTCGACGATGAGGAGGAGATCGACAAAGTCTACGACCTCTTCATGGAGCAGATCCTCTCGGACGAAGAGTAAAGCTTCGATTGCGACGGATTTTTTCCGTTCTTCGCGGTAAACTGAATAGTGCCCTGCGGGGTGCGTGATAAGTTCTTTATAAACCCACATTTCGTCATAAGGGACGCCGGTACGCTCCGGTGGTTTGCAGGCCTCCCGACTGCCGTCTGCGGTTGGACGTTGGAAGCAATAAAGCCGGACAGAGGCGACCCACCTGTCCAGAATGGTGCAGGTTTTGACGGGGCTTACACGGCCGCTGCGGGGCACTTTTTTATCTTTCCGCGAATTGCACAAAATTTTCATTTCATTTTCTACATCAACTGAGACGGAAAAAACGTGCATTTTGTTCCCGTTTCCTGTAAAATATTCTTGCAAACTAAATTACTGTTTGGTAGCTGCAACGTAGTGCTTCGCGCACGGGCTGTACGGTCGCTCCCTTCGGGAGCGCTCGGTATGCTTGTGTGAGAGGCGCTTTTTTCTTTCCCCTTTGCGGTGCCGTGGCAAGCGGCGGGGGAACGCAGCCAACAGAAAAGGAGGAGCATCTTATGAAACTTGTCACCAACGGTCGGCTCATCACCCGCGACGCAGGCGCGCAGGGCTACTTTGAGCGCGGCGCGGTCGCCTACGAGGGCGCGAAGATCGTCGAAGTCGGCGAGGAAGCCGCCCTTCGCGCCAAGTACCCTGACGCCGAGATCGTCGACGCCAAGGGCGGCGTCATCATGCCCGCGTTCATCAACGCGCACACGCATATCTACTCCGCCCTCGCCCGCGGCCTTTCCATCGTCGGCAACAATCCGACAAACTTCTACGAAGTGCTCGACGGCACGTGGTGGGCCATCGACCGCCACCTGATGATGGACGGCACGAAGGCCAGTGCCACCGCGCTCTATATCGACTCCATCAAGCAGGGCGTGACGACGATCTTCGACCACCACGCCTCTTACGGCGAGATCCCCGGCACGCTGCACACGATTGCCGAGGAGAGCAAGCGTCTCGGCCTTCGCTCCTGCCTGTGCTACGAGGTCTCCGACCGCGACGGCGAGGAAAAGTGCTTGCAGGCCATTCGGGAGAATGCGGATTTCATCACCGAGTGCGAAAAGCGCAAGGACCCGATGCTCGCGGCGATGTTCGGCGGCCACGCGCTGTTCACCATTTCGGATAAGACCTTTGACCGCATGGTTGAAGCCAACAACGGCCGCACGGGTTATCATATCCATGTGTCCGAGGGCATGAACGACGTGTACGATTCCCTTCAGAACTACGGCCGCCGCCCCGTCCAGCGTTTGCAGGACCACGGCATTCTCGGCCCCAGAACCATCCTCGGCCACTGCATCCACGTCAACACCGCCGAGATGGAGATCATCAAGGAGACCGGCACGATGGTCGTCAACAATCCGGAATCCAACATGGGCAACGCCATCGGCATCTGCCCCGTGCTCCAGCTCCATAAGCGCGGGATCCTGCTCGGCATGGGCACCGACGCCTACACGAACGATATGCTCGAGTCCCTCAAGGTCGCCCTCTGCTCCCAGCGCAGCCAGAACTGCCTGCCGAACGTCGGCTGGTGCGAGGTCACCGATATGCTCTTCAAAAACAACGCCAAGATCGGCGAGAAATACTTCCCCGACACGCTCGGCGTTCTCAAACCCGGCGCGGCGGCGGACATCATCGTCATGGACTACAAGCCCTTCACCCCGTTCTCCGACGAGAATATCGACGGCCACATGATCTTCGGCATGACGGGCCGCCAGGTTGAGACCACCATCGCCGCCGGCAGGACCCTCATGCTCGACCGCGAGCTCGTCGGCATCGACGAAGAAGCCGAAAATGCGCACATTCTTGAAGCCGCCAAGAAGCTCTGGGGCGATCTGAATCACCGCAAATACTAAGGCAGAAAGGGAGAGAAAGTCATGTCTGAAAAAATGTATCCCATCCCGTTCGACTCTTTGATGAACTGGGTCACGACCGAATACGCCCAGTGCGGCGACGTCTTCGGCGTTCACAAGCACTATCACGCGGACGGCAAGAGCCTGCCGATCTTCGGTGAGCGCATCGAAACGCCCTTTGGCCCCGCCGCCGGTCCCAACAGTCAGCTCGCGCAGAACATCATCGCGGCCTATGCCGCCGGCGCGCGCTTTTTCGAGGTCAAGACCGTGCAGAAAATGGACGGCGCGGAGCTTGCCGCCTGTGTTCCCCGCCCCTGCATCCTCGCCGCTGACGAGGGCTACAACCAGGAGTGGTCGACCGAGCTGACCGTGCAGCAGGCGCAGGATGAGTACATCAAGGCCTGGTGCGCGCTCAAGGTCATGAGCAAGGTCTATGGCTTCGGCGATCCCGACGGCTTCGTCTTCAACATGTCCGTCGGCTATGACTTAGAGGGCATCAAGGGCCGCAAGGTCAACACCTACATCAACAACATGATGGACGCAGGCAAGACCGCGCAGTTCAAGGAGTGCAAGAAGGTCCTGACCGAGCTTTTCCCCGAGGAAAAGGACTTCATCGCGTCCATCTCCCCCAATGTTTCCCGCTCCGTCACGCTCTCCACGCTCCACGGCTGCCCGCCGCAGGAGATCGAGCGCATCGCAAGTTATCTTCTCAAAGAAAAGCATCTGCACACCTTCGTCAAGTGCAACCCGACCATTCTCGGCTACAAGACCGCGCGCAGCATCCTCGATTCCATGGGTTATGACTACATCGTTTTCGACGAGCATCACTTCAACGAGGACCTCCAGTGGGAGGACGCCGTGCCGATGTTCGAGCGGCTGCAAAAGCTCGCGGACAAGGAGGGCCTTGAGTTCGGCCTCAAGCTCTCCAACACCTTCCCCGTCGACACGACGCGCGGCGAGCTGCCCAACGAAGAGATGTATATGTCCGGCCGCAGCCTCTTCCCGCTGACGATCGAGATGTGCAACCGCATCTCCCGTCAGTTTGGCGGCAAGATGCGCATTTCGTTCGCCGGCGGCGCGGACTACTTCAACTGTGACAAGCTCTTTGCCGCCGGCATCTGGCCCATCACCGTCGCCACCACCATCTTGAAGCCCGGCGGCTACAACCGCCTGCACCAGATGGTCGAAAAGGTCGAGGATATGCCCTACCGCGCATTTTCCGGCAACGACCCCGCCGCCATCTCCGACCTTGCCGCCTCCGCGCTGCACGACTTCCACCACGTAAAGCCCATCAAGCCCCTGCCCTCTCGCAAGAGCCGCGAGCAGGTGCCGCTGCTCGACTGCTTCGAGGCTCCCTGCAAGGGCGGCTGCCCCATCGAGCAGGACATTCCCGAATATCTCGAGCTGTGCCGCAAGGGGCTCTACGGTCCCGCGCTCAAGCTCATCACCGAGAAGAACGCGCTGCCGTTCATCACCGGCACCATCTGCGCGCACCGCTGCCAGGGCAAGTGCTCGCGCAACTTCTACGAGGAGTCCGTCCACATCCGCGACACGAAGCTTCTTGCCGCGGAAAAGGGCTACAGCGCGCTCATGGCGTCGCTCCGTATGCCCGAGCCCGTTGACGACAAAAAGGTCGCCATCGTCGGCGGCGGTCCGACCGGTATCGCCGCGGCGTACTTCCTCGGCCGCGAGGGTGTGCCCACCACGATCTTTGAGCGTGAACGCAAGCTCGGCGGCGTGCCGCGCTATGTCATCCCCGCCTTCCGCATCAGCGACGAGGCCATCGACAAGGACATCGCGCTCATGGAGCGCTACGGCGTGGAAGTAAAGCTCGGCAAGCCCGCCCCCTCCGTCGAGCAGCTCAAGAAGATGGGCTACACGCACATCTTAATGGCCACCGGCGCGTGGAAGCCCGGCAAGCTCGACATTGAGGGCAACGTGCAGGGCGTCATCGAGTGGATGAAGAAGATGAAAAAGCAGGTCAAGCCCTGTCTGCAAGGCAACATCGTTGTCGTCGGCGCGGGCAACACCGCCATGGACGCCGCGCGCGTTGCGAAACGCATGGGCGCGCACGCGACCATCCTCTATCGCCGCACGAAGAAGTTCATGCCCGCCGACGAGCACGAGCTCCAGCTCGCTATCGACGAGGGCGTCGAATTCGTCGAGCTGGCCGCGCCCGTCAAACAGAGCCGCGGCAAGCTCCTGTGCGATAAGATGATCCTCGGCGAACCCGACGAGAGCGGCCGCCGCAGCCCCGTCAAGTCCGGCGAGCAGTTCACCATCCCCTGCGACATGGTCATCTCCGCCGTCGGCGAGCAGGTCGACGCCGATCTCATGGCCGCAAACGGCATTGAGATGGAGCGCAAGGGTCCCGCGTTCGAGACGAACATTCCCGGCGTGTACTGCGCGGGCGACGCGCACCGCGGCCCCGCCACCGTGGTCGAGGGCATTGCCGATGCCGCGCGCTTCGCCGAGATCGTCATCGGCCACCCGCACGTCTACGACATTCCCGCCGAGGCCGATGTGACCGAGTTTGACGCGCAGAGTAAGAAGGGCGTGCTCTCCATGGCAAGCAAGTGCGTCTGCGACGGCGAGCGCTGCCTGCAGTGCTCCACCGTGTGCGAAAACTGCGTCGATTCCTGCCCGAACCGCGCGAATGTCGTCATCAAGATGGCTGACGGCTCGCACGAGATCGTCCACGTCGACAAGATGTGCAACGAGTGCGGCAACTGCACGCAGTTCTGCCCCTACGCGAGTGAGCCCTGCCACGACAAATTCTCGCTCTTCCAGACGAGAGAGGACATGGACGAGAGCGAGAACTACGGCGTGCTCTTCGAGGAGGAGGACATGATCCGCCTGCGCTACGAGGACGGTGTAAAGGAATATGACTTAGCCTCCTGCGACAACGATCTTCCCGTTGAGCTGGAGGCGCTGATCCTCACCGTGCGCGATAAGTACAGCTATCTGTACGCATAACGGAAAACAATAACAACACGGAGAGCCGGTGCGATGCACCGGCTCTTCCCTTTCCTCATTCCGGCGCAAAAAAAGAGCGCTGCACGATTCGTGCAGCGCTCTTTCAGCTTGCTTGATGCCCTTTCGCCTTACTTCTCGATCAGATTGAGCTGATAGATGATCTTGGCGATCTGCGCGCGGGTCAGGGACGCGTCGGGCTCGAAGGTGGTCTCGGTCATGCCGTTGATGACCTTCGCATCGACGAGCGCCATCACGTAACCGTCGGCGCAGTCGGTGAACTTGCTCTCGGTCTTGGACTCGGCGAGCTTGTTGAGCTTGGCCGCGACCTGGCAGAACTCGAGACGGGAGATGGCCTTCGCGCCGTCGAGATCGGCGGCAACGAGGCCCAGCTCAGCAGCCTTGGCGATGGTGTTCTTGCTCCAGTCGGCGCCGGTAGCGTCCGCAGACTTGAGATCGCCGCTGCTGACGAGCAGGAGCTTGAGCGCAGCCGCCCAGGTCAGGGTGTCGTTGGGCGCGTAGGTCGTGGCGGAGGTGCCCGCCACAACGCCGTCATTGTAGAGGTCGATGACATACTTGCCGAACCAGGAGGAAACCTTGACATCCTTGAACGGGTTCATCAGAATGCGGCCCTGAGGCGCGGCATACTGCGCACCGATGACGCCCTTGAGCTCGGTGGTGACGTACTCCATCACAGCCTCGTCCAGAGGAACGCCGGTGTCGAACTTCGCGGTAGCGGCCTTGAAAGCATAATAGGTATCGCCGCCTTCAGCGCTGAAGTCATTGGTGACGACCGCATAGGTATCGTCCGCCTTGAACTCCTTGCCATTGATGCTGTTGATCGTCACGCGGTTGATGGTCTTTGGACCATAGTAGGTGGAGGAGGGGTAGGTCTCGGCGTTGGCATCATAGGCAACCGCCGTGGAAATGGTGTAGCTGATGCCGCAGACCTGCGGGAAGCCGCCGACGGGCAGGCTGTAGGTGGAGGCCTCGAGCGCTTCGAGAAGCTCTGCGCCGGTAACATAGATGACTGCGACCGTGTTGCCGAACGGAAGAACGGTTTTGATGTCTTTCTTGGTGACGTCGCCGACCTTGATATAGTCGCGGATACCGCCGCCGTTGGTGATGGCGACCACATGGTCGGCATCGACGGTCAGGCCTTCCTTGTTCTGCATGACCTTCCAGAGCATTGCATCGGTGATGAGATCGCCGTTGTTGGTCTCGCTGTCGCGGTTGCCGTTGGGGGCCTTCGCGCCGTTCAGCTCAACCTCGCTCTTGGCAAAGACAGCGCCGTATTCCTTGTCGATGCGGTCGATGATCTTCTGCGCGGCGGCAGCAACGGTCGCGTCCTTAGCGGTGTCTTCCTTGATCTCGAAGAGGGAGTTGCTCTCGATCTTCTTGGTGGCATCGTCAATGACGATGACGCCGATGTTGGCGAACTTGGTGCCGGTGGACTGGATGGGCTCGCCGTTCTCGCCCTTGATCATCACGGTGTGGGAGTGCGCGTCGATGATAAAGTCGATGCCCTTGACAGCGGCGTACAGATCGGTGGAGCGATAGGGCTTGGACTCGGCGTCCACGCCCAGATGGGAAACGCAGATGACGATGTCGTCGTCCTTGAGCGCCTTGACCTGGTCGGCGGCAGCCTTGGTGAAGGCGTCACCGGTCGCAAAGGTCAGGCCCTTGATGAGGGCAGGGTTGGCCTTGGTCTGGGTCTCGGGCGTCTCCATGCCGAAGAAGCCGACCTTCACACCGGACTTGGTGGTGTAGGTGTAGTTCGCATCGAAGATGGGGGTGCCGTCCTCATTGAAGACGTCCGCGCAGACGACCTTGAACTTTGCCTTGCTCATGTTGCTCTTGAGCTGGTCAAAGCCGTAGTCGAATTCATGGTTGCCGAGGGAGACGACATCGTAGCCCGCAGCATTCATCATTTCGACAGCGTCGAGGCCCTTGGTGTCGCTGACGTACACCTCGCCCTGGCTGTAGTCACCCGCGTCAACGAGGATGACCTCGGCGCCCTTGGCCTCGTAATCGGCCTTGAGCTGTGCGATGTAGGCATAGCCCTCGACCGCACCGTGCACGTCATTCGTATGCAGAATGACGGTCTTGCCCGCCATCGTCGCTTCTTCGGTCATGACTTCGGGCTCTCTTGTAGTTGCCGTGTCCTCAAGCGCAAAGCCGGTCACAGTCAGGCTGAAGACCATTGCCATTGCGAGCAGGACGGATAGGAACTTGCGCATAGTGTTTTCCTCCTCAATTTTCACTCTGCCCTTCCCTGCCCTGTCTTCGTGGTGCGCAGCTTCTTTTCATCATAGGTTCCGGATCAATTACGCGCCAAAAAGTTCAGTTTTTACGCAGATCAAAGCGGAATGTGGTATGATTTTATTTTATCGTGTGTCGTGTCTTTTCTCAAGACGGCATTTCTCCGAATTTATGTCAGGATTCTTGTACCTTTTCACATTTTTTCGCATTCCTATGGAAATTACACAAAAAATATGCTATGCTTGCGGTAAATTGGAATGCTATTTTTCTCTGACAAGGAGGTTTCTTCCATGAAAACACTGCTTCGAGGCGGTTATGTGGTCAGCGGACGCGGCTGCCGCCGTGCCGATGTGCTCATCGACGGCGAGAAGGTCGAGCGGGTCGGTCACATCCCGCCCGAGCTCGCCGCGCAGAGTGAGCTCGTCGACGTGACGGGCTGCACGCTCTTCCCCGGCTTCATCGACGCGCACACGCACTTCGATCTCGACGTATGCAACACCACGACGGCCGACGACTTTGAAAGCGGCAGCAAAAGCGCCATCCGCGGCGGCACCACGACCGTGATCGACTTCGCCTGCCCCAATAAAGGGGAATCCCTTGCCTATGGGCTTGATCTCTGGCATAAAAAGGCCGATGGCAAGTGCTACTGCGACTATGGCTTCCACATGACCATCGACGACTGGAACGAGAGCATCGAGTCCGAGCTCGACGCGATGATCGAAGCCGGTATCACATCCTTCAAGATGTACCTCACCTACCCCGCCATGATGATCGGTGACGGCGCGGTCTACCGCGCGCTGAAGGCGCTGAAGGCGCGCGGCGGCATTGCGGGCGTCCATTGCGAAAACGCGGGCGTCATCGACGCGCGCATCGCCGAGCTCAAGGCGAGCGGCCTTGGCGCGGATGTCGTATCTCACCCGATCTCCCGCCCCGACTATCTGGAAGCCGAGGCCGTCGCCCGTCTGCTGCGCATCGCGCAGGCGGCGGACGCGCCCGTTATCATCGTCCACACGACAAACAGGGCGTCGCTCGCAGAGATCGCCGCGGCGCGCCGCCGCGGACAGACCGTGTATGTCGAGACCTGCCCGCAGTATTTGGCGCTCGACGACGGCGTTTACTACGATCCCGACTTTTCCTCCGCTGCGCGCTATGTCTGCGCGCCGCCCATCCGCTCGCAGGAGGACTGCGAGGCGCTGTGGAAGGCGCTGCGCCGGGGCGAGGTACAGACCATCTCGACCGACCACTGCTCCTTCACGCTCGCGCAGAAGGACATGGGCCGCGACGACTTTACAAAGATCCCCGGCGGTCTTCCCGGTGTGGAAACGCGCGGCGAGGTCGTCTACACCATCGCGGAAAACGAAAACAAGCTCTCGCTCGGCGGCGTCTGCCGTGCGCTGAGTGAAAATCCCGCCAAGCTCTACGGTCTCTTCCCCCGCAAGGGCGTCATCGCCCCCGGCAGTGACGCCGACATCGTCGTCTATGACCCCGGCGCAAGCCATGTCCTCCACGGTGCGGAGCTGCTCTCCAAGGCGGGCTACACGCCGTTCGAGGGCTTCCGCACGAACGGCGGCGTGTCGAAGGTCTATCTGCGCGGCAGCTTGCAGGTGGACGGAGGCAAGGTCGTCGGCGGCAAGCGCGGCGAATATCTAAAGCGCGGCAAATGCGCACTGTGAGGGAATAACCTATGGACCTGAGAGAAATATTACTGGCGCAGTTTCCTGCGTTTTTCCTGCTGAGTCTTCTGTTTCTGATCGCGCACCTACGCGTGCGTAAGCACAGCGCCGTCAAGTCGGTGCTGTGGGTGCTGCTCTTCGGCGCGGCGCTCGCGGTCTCCATTCTCTTCTGCTTCCTTGGCATCCAGGCGAAGTACTGGACGCTCAAAACGCTCTTTGAGCTGAAGTTCTGGAGCTGGTTCGGCATCTTCCTTGTGGTGCTGATCCTCGTGCTGCGCCTTGTGTTCAAGCTGCAAAACAAGCACGCCCAGCACATGGTCGAAAAAGAGCGCACCAAGGCGGAAAAGGAACGCGAGCAGGCCGTCGCGCAGGCGCGCGAGGAGGGCCGCGCCGAAGCGCTGGCCCAGTCCGAGAGCGCCGCGGAAGCCCCCTCCGCATCGGAAACCAGCTCCCCTGCCGATGACGGCAAAGACGTTGCCGCCGCGCAGCAGCCGGAAGTCCCGCAGGACATCACGACTCCCGCGTTGTAAACGCACCTGCCAGCAAAACGACAGAAAGCGAGGACAGCCTATGCCTACCGAACATCCTGCTGCGAAACGCGTGATCTATTTTGACGTTCTTCGCGTGCTGGCAACCTTCGCCGTCATCGTGCTGCATCTCTCCGCGCAGCACTGGGCGGACACGGATGTTTTCTCAAATGCATGGCTGGCATTTAACCTTTACGGCGGTATTGTTCGCTGGTCGGTCCCCATCTTTGTGATGATCAGCGGCGCGCTGTTTCTTGGGCGGGACACCGATATCCATACCATCCTCAAAAAGAACGTCGCACGCATCGCCACGGTCTTTCTCTCCTGGTCGGGCTGCTACGCGCTCGTCGGCCTCGTCTTTCGCCACGCGCCGCTTTCGGTCGTGCTTTCGCAGCTCATCACGGGGCATTATCACCTCTGGTTTCTCTACATGATCGTGGGACTGTATCTGCTCATCCCGCTGCTGCGGCCCATCGTACAGAATGAAACGCTCATGCGCTACTTTCTGCTGCTTGCGTTTGTCTTCACCTTTCTTCTTCCCCAGCTTGCCCTGTTCACCTCCTTCGTTTCGCTTGAGGCAAGCACGGTCATCCGCACGGTCATCATGTACTCCTACTGCTTTTTCCCGCTCGGCTTTACCGTTTATTTTGTCGGCGGGTACTATCTCAGCCGGAGGAGCTTCAGCCGCAGAGAGGAGATCGTTCTCTACTGCGTCGGCATTACCGCCCTTCTCTTCTCCATCATCGCTCCCGCCGTTCTCTCCAGAGCGCAGGGCGCGCCAAATGCCACCTTTTATAACTACAACGACCTCAACGTTCTCTGCACGAGTGTGCCGATCTTTGTCTTTGCCAAGCAGCACCTGAATTTCCCGCGCATGGGTGAGCGGGCGTATGCCCTTCTCCGCAAGCTGTCGAAATACAGCTTCGGCGTGTATCTCGTTCATCCCATGGTCATCGAGCTATTGCAGCATTTCGGCATCGACACTTTTTCCTGCAACGCCTTTTTCTCCGTGCCGCTGCTCGCGGTCTTCGTCTTCGCGGTCTCCACGCTGATCTCGGCGCTGCTCAACGCCATTCCCTTTATTAAAGATCATTTTGTATGATCAAAAGCGCCCCGCGAACCGGCTTGGTTCGCGGGGCGCTTCTTTTGTTCTTTTATGCGTCGGTCCTGATGCCGCGCTTGTCGAATTCCTCGACCAGCAGTGCAAGGTCGTTCGGCAGGCTCATCGGCTCGCCGCAGAACTTGATGGCGTTCGCCACGTCCTTGAGTCCGTTGCCCGTCACGACGGAGACGACCGTATCGTTCTCGCCGAGCACGCCCTGCTCGCAGAGCTTCTTCACCGCCGCCGTGCCGGTGACGCCCGCGGGCTCGCCGAAGACACCGCAGGTCGTACCCAGCAGCTTCTGCGCCGCCATGATCTCCTCGTCCGTCACGTTCACAACGATGCCGTTCGACTCGCGGATCGCCATAAGCGCCTTATCCGCGTTGCGCGGCACGCCGACAGCGATGGAATCGGCCAGCGTGTTTTCCTCCATCGGTTCCCAGGGCTTGTTCTCCGCGATGGCGCGGTTGATGGGATGGCAGCCCTCGGCCTGCGCGGAAATGAGGCGCGGGAGCTTGTCGATAAAGCCGATGGCGTACAGATCCTTGAGACCCTTCCACACGCCCGCGATGGTGCAGCCGTCGCCCACGGAGATGGCGAGATAATCCGGCATCCTCCAGTCGAGCTGCTCGGCGATCTCAAGCGAGACGGTCTTCTTGCCCTCGGAGAGGTACGGATTGATGGCCGCATTGCGGTTGTACCAACCCCACTTGTCGATGGCCTTTTTAGAAAGCTCGAACGTCTCTTCGTAGTTACCCTTGACGGAGATCACGTTCGCGCCGAAGGTCATCAGCTGTGCGACCTTGCCCTTGGGCGCGCGCTCGGGAACGAAGATAAAGGTCTTGATGCCCGCAGCCGCGGCATTGCCCGCAAGCGAGCTCGCCGCATTGCCCGTGGACGAGCAGGCGATGATCTTTGCGCCCGCCTCCCCAGCCTTGGCGACCGCCATGGCGCTGGCACGGTCCTTTAAGGAAGCCGTCGGGTTCTGGCCGTCGTCCTTGACCCAGAGCTTTTTCAGTCCCAGCTGAGAAGCAAGGCGCGGCTCCTCGTAGAGCGGGCTCCAGCCCACGCGCAGCGGCGTGTCGGGCGTCGTCTCCTCGACGGGCAGCAGCTCACGATAGCGCCACATGGTGTTCGGGCGGGATCTGAGCGTTTCCTTCGTCAGGTTTTTCTTGATGTAGTTGTAATCGTAGATGATATCGAGGATGCCGCCGCACTCGCAGTTCGTAAGATTCGGCACCGCCTCGTATTCCTTCCCGCACTTGACGCAGCGGGCGCATTTGACGTTTTTGAGCATACTGCTCCTCCTTCAGAAAAATCGAAGGGCGGGCGTATCGCCCGCCCTTCGGCTTTGTCGGTCGATGATTCTCTTTTTACAGCGCCTTGAGAAGGCCGGTCTCCTCGTTGAACTCGTTGATGAGCTCGTCGAGCTCCTTCGCCTGCGCGTGGACGGCGTCCCACGTGCCCTTGGTATCGTACCAGAGGGCGTTGAGGTCCTTGACATCGCGCGCCTGCTGCTCGACCCAGGTGTAGTACTTGAGGTTGTGGATGCGCTTGCGGTCCTCGTACGTCAGCTCCATCATGCTGTCGGTCTTCATTCCGAGCATATGGAGGTTGTGGTCGAGGCGGGCTTCCTCCGCGTTGTACGCACCGTGCAGCTCGTTGAGCTCCTCGATGCGGGACTGGTACATCACGGCGGAGTCGGTCAGGACGGTGCAGACGACGTCGTCCTCGCCCAGCTCATAGTACTTGGCCATCTTGATGCAGCACAGCACGTTGGCGATGCCGGAGATGCCGAGCCAGGTGAGCTTTTCGATGAGCTCGTCGGAAAGCTTTAACTCTTCCTTGAGGTACTTCTGGCCGTCCTTCGTGTTGAACAGGCGCAGCAGACGCTGGGAATCCTCGTCGTCGATGGCGATGGCCATGTCGGTGTTCTTTACGTTGTGGATCCAGGGGATGTGCTTGTCGCCGATGCCCTCGATGCGGTGGCCGCCGAAGCCGTTATTCAGAATGGTGGGGCACTGGAGCGCCTCGCCCACGCCAAGCTTCATGCCGGGATAACGCTCCTTGAGAAGATCGCCCGCGGACATCGTACCGGCGGAGCCGGAGGTGAAGCACGCGCCCGCCAGACGCTGGCCGGGCTTCTTCACGGCCTCGAAGAGGTCTGCAAGGGCGTTGCCCGTGACGTTATAGTGCCACAGCGGGTTGCCCATCTCTTCAAACTGGTTGAAGATCATCATGCTGGGATCCTGCTTGAGCTCCCAGGTCTTGTCGAAAATTTCCTTGACGTTGGACTCGCAGCCCGGCGTTGCGATGACCTGACCGGCGATCTTGCTGAGCCAGTCGAAGCGCTCCTTGCTCATCTCAGCGGGGAGAATGGCGACGGAGTCGACGGCAAGCAGCTTACTGTTGAACGCACCGCCGCGGCAGTAGTTGCCCGTGGAGGGCCACACGGCGTGATGATAGTCCGCATCAAACTGGCCGGTCACAAGGCGCGGGGCAAGGCAGCCGAAGGACGCGCCGACCTTGTGGCAGCCCGTGGGGAACCACTTGCCCGCCATGGCGAGGATGCGGCACTTGACGCCGGAGAGCTCGGACGGGATCTCGACATAGTTCGGCACTTCCTGGAACAGGCCGCCGGATTCCTTGGCCTCATTTTTCCACGTGATGCGGAAGAGGTTGAGCGGGTTGACATCCCACAGGCCAACGCCCTTGAGCTTTTCCTGGATCTTCTCGGGGATGGTCTCGGGATGCTGCATCTGCGCGATGGTCGGGATAATGACGTTGTTTTCCTTGGCCTTCTGGATATTGTGCGCAAGGCCCGTCTTGTTGATAGTCAGATCGATCTTGCCCATGATTTACTTCTCCTCCTGTTGTTTGTCAATATAAGAATAGAGTGTGTACTTGGATATGCCGAAGTATTTGGCGACCTTGTCGCCGGATTTGGTAATGAGGAACGCCCCGTTCTGGCTCAAAAAGCCGATGGCGCGCATCTTGTCCTCCTTGTTCATCAGCGCGACGGGCTTTCCGACCAGCGCCACCGACTGCGCGATGAGCTCGTCGAGCAGATCGTTGACGTTGACAATCTTTTCCGGCTCGCTCTGCGTCTGGTCTTTGGTGTCGACCAGCTCGTGCACTGCGCCCTCGACCATCAGAAGCGACGAGATATCGTAATTGATGCCGAGGATGGCGGCGACCCTGCCGTTTCTGCCGCGAATGTACATGGTGGAGGACTTGAGGATCTTGCCGTCCGGGGTCTTGGTGAGGTAGCTCAGATGGTCGCTCGGCTGCGCGTCGGCCTGCCGTACCTGCTCGAGCACGACGTGCGATGCGCCGTCGCCCACCTTGCGCCCGGTGACATGACCGTTTTCGATGGCAACGATGGAATGCTCGGGGTGCTTGACCCCCACGTCGTGGATCACGACCTCACAGCTGCTGCCGAAGGTCGCGGCAATGCCCTTTGCGACCTGCTCCAGGGTCTTCAGCGTTGCGGCTTCTATGGTCTATCCCTCCTCTTCCCGCCTTCCGCTGTGCAAATTGCACAGCTTTCTCTCTTCGAAGGCTCATACTTTCATCCCTATGATACCATAAATCGAAGGAATTGCAATCATTTTCTGAAAAAATTTTTGCAATTCAAATTTTTTGTTTGACAACTGCCGTTCTTATGCTATGATAAAGACAGTCTAACAGAAATTTCACACCGAAGCGACCGATTTCTTATTACTTTTAACGGAGGTCTACCATGGATTTTGAAGCTATCAAAAAAGCAGCCGCGGCCTACGGCCCCGATATGACCCGCTTCCTGCGCGATATGATCGCCATTCCCAGCGAAAGCTGCGAGGAAAAGGGCGTCGCCCACCGCATTGCCGAGGAGATGAAGAAGCTCGGCTACGATAAGGTCGAGTTCGACGCGCTCGGCAACGTCATCGGCTGGATGGGCTCGGGCGACAAGATCATCGCCATCGACTCCCACATCGACACCGTCGGCATCGGCAACCGCGAAAACTGGACGCACGACCCGTACGAGGGCTACGAGGATGACAAGGTCATCTACGGTCGCGGCGGCAGCGACCAGGAGGGCGGCATGGCCGCAGCCGCCTACGGCACGAAGATCATGAAGGACCTCGGCCTCATCCCCGAGGGCTACAAGATCATGGTCGTCGGCTCCGTGCAGGAGGAGGACTGCGACGGTATGTGCTGGCAGTCCATCGTGAACGAATACTTCAAAGGCCCCGAGGATGCGAGAAGCCAGATCGAATTCGTCATCTCCACCGAGCCGACCGACGGCGGCATTTACCGCGGTCACCGCGGCCGCATGGAGATCCGCGTCGATATGCACGGCGTCTCCTGCCACGGCTCGGCGCCCGAGCGCGGCGACAACGCCATCCACAAGATGGCCGAGGTCCTGCTCAACGTGCGCGACCTGAACGAGAACGATGCCGGCGACGATAAGGAGATCAAGGGCCTTGTCAAGATGCTCGACCCGAAGCACAATCCCGAGCACTGGGAGGACGCCCGCTTCCTCGGCCGCGGCACCTGCACCACGAGCCAGATCTTCTTCACCTCTCCCTCCCGCTGCGCGGTCGCGGACTCCTGCTCCATTTCGATCGACCGCCGCATGACCGCGGGCGAGACGTATCAGTCCTGCCTGAAGGAGATCGAGGATCTGCCCGCGTGCAAAAAGTACGCCAAGGACATCAAGGTCTCCATGTATATGTACGACCGTCCGTCCTGGACCGGCCACGTCTACGAGACCGAGGCCTTCTTCCCCACCTGGATCAACAAGGAGACCGCTCCCCACGTGCAGGCGCTCGTCGACGCGCACCACGCCCTCTGGGGCAACGAGCGCATCGGCGCGGATGAAAAGGCCATGTCCACGCGCACCGGCCGTCCGCTGACCGACAAGTGGACCTTCTCCACCAACGGCGTTTCCATTCAGGGTCGCTACGGTATCCCCTGCGTCGGCTTCGGCCCCGGCGCCGAGTCTCAGGCCCACGCGCCCAACGAGATCACCTGGAAGCAGGATCTCGTCACCTGCGCGGCGCTGTACGCCGCCGTCCCCGGCCTCTACAAGCCCGAGAACAAGGACGGCTCTGCGACGAGCTTCCGCCAGGAGCTCACGGGCAACGATATTAAATGACGTGCTTCAAAAACGTGCAGGCACGTTTTTGAGAAGGCTTACAGCGCGCGGCGCTCACCGCGCCGCGCACTGTAAGGTGTTCCTGCGGATGCACCGGTCGTCCTCCGGAACGGAGCAAAATCGTTTGCGCCGTGTGCGGCGCAAAAAAACAAGGTATTTCGAGCATACTAAAACAAATAAAGGAGAAAATCACCCATGAGCAAGACTGTTGAACTGGCGCGCCACCTCGAGACGCTGCACATCAATAATATGTACAAGACCGACTTCTACTGGACGTGGGACAAGACCGACGAGGAGATCGACGCGGTCTTCACCGTGGCCGACGCGCTGCGCGACCTGCGCGAGCGCAACAAGAACACGAAGGTCTTCAACTCCGGCCTCGGCATTTCGATCTTCCGCGACAATTCCACGCGCACGCGCTTCTCGTTTGCCTCCGCGTGCAACCTGCTGGGTCTTGAAGAGCAGGTGCTCGACGAGAAGAAGTCCCAGATCGCCCACGGCGAGACCGTGCGCGAAACGGCGAACATGGTCTCGTTCATGGCCGACGTCATCGGCATCCGCGACGATATGTTCATCGGCGAGGGGCACAAGTATCAGAAGACCTTCATGGACGCGCTCGAAGAGGGCTACCGCGACGGCATTCTCGAGCAGCGCCCGACGCTCGTCAACCTCCAGTGCGACGTCGACCATCCGACGCAGTGCATGGCCGATATGCTGCACATCATCCACTACTTCGGCGGCGTGGAAAACCTCAAGGGCAAGAAGGTCGCCATGACCTGGGCCTATTCCCCGAGCTACGGCAAGCCCCTTTCTGTCCCGCAGGGCGTTATCGGCCTGTTCACCCGCTTCGGCATGGACGTCACGCTCGCCCACCCCGAGGGCTATGAGGTCATGCCCGAGGTCGAGGAAATCGCCAAGAAGAACGCGGCGGCCACCGGCGGCAGCTTCAAGAAGTGCAATGACATGAAGGAAGCCTTCAAAGACGCCGATATCGTCTATCCCAAGTCCTGGGCGCCGTTCAAGGCCATGGAGGAACGCACAAAGCTCTATCAGGCTGGCGACAAGGACGGCATCGACGCGCTGGAGAAGAAGCTCCTCGCGCAGAACGCCGAGCACAAGGACTGGGCCTGCACCGAGGAGATGATGAAGCTCACCAAGGACGGCAAGGCGCTCTATCTCCACTGCCTGCCCGCCGACATCACCGGTCTTTCCTGCCCCGAGGGTGAGGTCGACAACAGCGTGTTCGACCGCTATATCGTGCCTCTCTACAAGCAGGCCTCCTATAAGCCGTATATCATCGCCGCGATGATGTTCCTCGCGCAGGTCAAGGACCCCGTCCGCGCCCTGATGGAGATGGACAAGTCCGGCGAAGAGCGCAAGATGTTCTAAGCGTTCCGTTCCCCCGGTTTCCATTTGTCAAAAAGCGGACTCGCCGCTTTTTATGAGAGAAGAGAGTTTTCAAAAACGAAAATCAAGGAGAGATGAGTAACATGAGCAAGAGAATCGTCATCGCCCTGGGTGGCAACGCACTGGGCAACACCCCGTATGAGCAGCTCGCCCTCGTCACCGAGACCGCCAAGCCCATCGTCGATCTGATCGCGCAGGGCAACGAGGTCATCATCGCCCACGGCAACGGCCCGCAGGTCGGCATGATCAACCTCGGCATGGCCACCGCCGCCGAGGCGGGGGCCATCAAGTCCGACATGCCCTTCCCCGAGTGCGGCGCGATGAGCCAGGGCTATATCGGCTACCACCTGCAGAACGCCATCGGCAACGAGCTTGCCTCCCGCGGCATGAACAAGGACGTTGCGACCGTCGTGACGCAGGTGCTCGTCGACGAGGCCGACCCCGCCTTCCAGCATCCCACCAAGCCCGTCGGCGCGTTCTACGACAAGGAGACCGCCGACCGCATCGCTGCGGAAAAGGGTTACACCATGGTCGAAGACGCCGGCCGCGGCTACCGTCAGGTCGTCCCCTCCCCCAAGCCCATCGACGTCATCGAGAAGAACACCGTCAAGGCGCTCGTTGACAACGGCACGGTCGTCATCACGGTCGGCGGCGGTGGCATCCCCGTCGTACGCCGTGACAGCAAGCTCTATGGCACGCCCGCGGTCATCGACAAGGACTTCGCCTCCGCCAAGCTCGCAGAACTGCTCGACGCGGATATGCTCGTCATCCTGACGGCGGTCGAAAAGGTCGCCATCAACTTCGGCAAGCCCGACCAGAAGGGGCTCGACACCCTCACGCCGGATGAGGCGCGCAGGTATATCGACGAAAAGCAGTTTGCTCCCGGCTCCATGCTGCCGAAGGTGCAGGCCGCCATGTCGTTCGCCGAAAGCAAGCCCGGCCGCGTTGCGCTCATCACGCTGCTGGAAAAGGCAGCCGAGGGCATCGAGGGCAAGACCGGCACCCGCGTGCAGATGTAAGCGCCATCTGATCTCCCCAAAAAGCGGGCTCGTTTTTCGAAACGGGCCCGTTTCTTTTGCGTTTTCTCCGCTATGGACAAAAATTCATGCTGCTTTTTTGGTCAAGTTTGACCCTCATTTTTTCTTTTTCCTGTTGCTAAATTTTTCCTTTTTATGTATCATGGTGATAACGGTATTCAAATCTTTTGATTGCCGTAAAATTTAAGGAGGATTTACCGAAATGAAGAAGTTCCTTGCACTGCTCCTGAGTCTCGTGATGGTCCTCGCCCTCGTCGCCTGCGGCGATAAGAAGGACGATACCAACACCGACGATCAGGACAACAACGAAGTCACCGATTTCAAGGTTGGCTTCATCATGCTCCACGACGAAAACTCTACCTACGACCTCAACTTCATCAACGCTGCTAAGGCCGCCTGCGAGAAGCTCGGCGTCGAGTACACCATCGTGACCAACGTTCCCGAAGGTCAGGAGTGCTACGACAAGGCCGCTGAGCTGGCCGACGCCGGCTGCAACATCATCTTCGCCGACTCCTTCGGTCACGAGGACTACATGATCCAGGCCGCGAAGGACTTCCCCGACGTGCAGTTCTGCCACTCCACCGGCACCAAGGCGCACACCGAGGGTCTCTCCAACTACCACAACGCCTTCGCTTCCATCTATGAAGGCCGTTACCTCGCCGGTGTTGCCGCCGGTATGAAGCTCAACGAGATGATCGAAAACGGCGAGTTCACCGCGGACGAGGCCAAGATCGGCTACGTTGGCGCGTTCACCTATGCCGAGGTTATCTCCGGCTACACCTCTTTCTTCCTGGGCGCTCGCTCCGTCTGCCCCACTGCCACGATGGAAGTCACCTTCACCGGCAGCTGGTATGACGAGACCGCCGAGAAGGAAGGCGCACAGAAGCTCATCCAGAACGGCTGCAAGCTCATCAGCCAGCACGCCGACTCCATGGGCGCTCCCACCGCTTGCGAGACCGCCGGTGTGCCCGACGTTTCCTACAACGGCTCCACCGAGGCTGCCTGCCCCAACACCTATCTGATCTCCTCCCGCATCGACTGGGCTCCCTACTATGAGTATGCCATCACCGCTGCCATGAATGGCGAGACCATCGACGCCGACTGGACCGGCACCCTTGCGACCGGCTCCGTCGTGCTGACCGACCTGAACGAGAACGTTGCTGCCGAGGGCACCGCTGAGGCCATTGCCGATGCGACCGCCAAGCTCGAAAGCGGCGAGCTCCACGTCTTCGACTGCTCCGCCTTCACCGTCAGTGGTGACAACGTGACTGACAATATCACCGTCGATGCTGATGGTCACGTCACGTCCTACATGGCTGACGTTGACACCGATCCCGATTACGCCCCCGACACTGAGGTCGTGACCGACGGCTACCTGGCTGAGTCCACCGCCCGCTCCGCCCCGTACTTCCAGCTCCAGATCGACGGCATCACGCTGCTCGATACTAATTACGGCGGTTAACCTTTTTATCTCACAATATCGGGCTGCCTTCTGGCAGCCCGATATTTTTTTCATGCCTTATAGCTAAAAAATTTTGTAGCTTTCAAATTTTTTTTGTGATTTTTTCTGCTTTTTGATTTACAACGCTGTTGAATTATGGTAATATACTACTTGAAATACAAAGCTGAAGAGCTCGATCGTCTGCTCTTCGGCGGAAGGGGTGACCGCCTTGGGAACTGCGTGCGCAGTTAAAATGGAGAATGTCACGAAGCGGTTTGGCAAGGTCGTGGCAAACAACGCCATCAACCTTGAGCTGCACGAAGGCGAGATCTTATCACTGCTGGGCGAAAACGGCAGCGGTAAGACGACGCTGATGAACATGCTCTCCGGTATCTACTTCCCCGACGAGGGGCAAATCTACATTCATGGCGAACCGGTAACGATCGCCTCCCCCAAGGATGCGTTCGTGCACGGCATCGGCATGATCCACCAGCACTTCAAGCTCGTCGATCTCTTCACCGCGACGGAGAATATCATCCTCGGTCTCGAGGGGAAGCTCGACCTCGCCGAGGCGAGCAGGAAGGTCAAGGAGATCTGCGACAAGTACGGCTTTGACATCGACCCCAACCAGAAGATCTACGATATGTCCGTTTCGCAGAAGCAGACGGTCGAGATCGTCAAGGTGCTCTACCGCGGGGCGGATATCCTCATTCTGGACGAGCCCACCGCCGTCCTCACCCCGCAGGAAACGGATAAGCTCTTCGCCATCATGCGCAACATGAAGGCCGACGGCAAATCCCTCATCATCATCACCCACAAGCTGCACGAGGTGCTCGACGTATCCGACCGCGTGGCGGTCCTGCGCAAGGGCGAGTACATCGGCGACGTCGCCACCAAGGACGCCGACCAGCAGTCGCTGACCGACATGATGGTCGGCCACACTGTGAGCCTGAACATCAACCGCCCCGAGCCGAAGGACGTGGAAAAGCGTCTTGTCATCGAGGGGCTGACGGCTTACGACGAGCTCGGCGTCAAGCGTCTGGATGATGTCAGCTTCACCGTCAACGCGGGCGAGGTGCTCGGCATCGCGGGCGTCGCGGGCAGCGGCCAGCGCGAGCTGCTCGAGTCCATCGCGGGTCTCTACCCCGTCGCCTCGGGTCATGTCACATTCTACCCGCCCGACGGCGGCGCGGAAAAGGAACTCGTCGGCCTCGACCCGATGAAGATCCGCAAGAGCGGCATTTCCATGTCGTTCGTCCCCGAAGACCGACTCGGCATGGGTCTTGTCGGCTCGATGGGCATGACGGGCAACATGATGCTCCGCTCCTGGCGCAAGGGCAAGGGCGTGTTCGTCAACCGCAAGGACCCCGAAGCGCTCGCCAACCGCATCTGGGAAGAGCTCGGCGTCGTGACGCCCAGCACGTCCTTCCCCGTCCGCCGTATGTCGGGCGGCAACGTGCAGAAGGTGCTCGTCGGACGCGAGATCGCCCAGTCCCCCGCCGTGCTGATGACGGCCTACGCCGTGCGCGGCCTGGACATCAACACATCCTACACCATCTACAATCTGCTGACCGAGCAGAAGATGCACGGCGTCGCCGTCGTCTATGTCGGCGAGGATCTCGACGTGCTGCTCGAGCTGTGCGACCGCATCGTCGTGCTCTGCGGCGGTCAGGTCTCCGGCGTGGTCGACGCCCGCAAGACAGACAAGCGCGAGGTCGGCGCATTGATGACGCTCGTGAGGGGAGGCAACAAGGATGAATAAAAAGCAGTCCCTTTTCCACATCGCCAAGCGCGATACGCTCCCCTGGTACAAGGCCGCGCTCATCCGTGGCGGCGCGATCGTGCTCGCCCTGATCGTCTGCGCCATCGTCACGACGCTGCTCACAGGCGAAAATCCCATCAAGGTCTATTCCACCATCCTCTACGGCGCGTTCGGCACATCGCGCAAGAGCTGGGTCACGTTCCATAACCTCGCGATCCTGCTCGGCATTTCGCTCGCGGTCACACCCGCGTTCAAGATGCGCTTCTGGAACATCGGCGCGGAGGGTCAGGTGCTCATCGGCTGCCTTGCCACCGCCGCCTGCATGATCTGCCTGGGCGATAAGGTCCCGAACGGCGTGCTCATCCTCCTGATGATCCTTGCCGCCATCGCAGCAGGCGCGCTGTGGGGCTTCCTTCCCGCCATCTTTAAGGCCAAGTGGAACACGAATGAAACGCTCTTCACGCTGATGATGAACTACATTGCGACGCAGCTCGCCGCGTTCTTCATCATCGTGTGGGAGGTGCCCAAGGGCTCGGGCAAGATCGGCATCATCAATGCCAACAGCGAGGCCGGCTGGCTCCCCGTCATCGGCGGCCAGCGCTACCTCCTCCCCATTCTGCTCGTGGCGATCCTCACCGGCCTCATGTACATTTATCTCAACTACAGCAAGCATGGCTATGAGATCTCCGTCGTCGGCGAGAGCCAGCGCACCGCGAGCTACGCGGGCATCAAGGTCGAGCGCGTCATCGTGCGCACGATGGTGCTCTCCGGCGCGATCTGCGGCCTCATCGGTCTGCTGCTCACCGCCGGTACGGACCATACGCTCACGACCACCATCGTCGGCGGACGCGGCTTCACCGCGGTCATGGTCTCCTGGATGGCCAAGTTCAACCCGATCATGATGATCTTTACGAGTCTTCTCATCGTGGTTTTGAGCCGCGGCGCGAGCGAGATCTCCAGCGTCTTCGGCCTGAATCACTCCTTCGCCGATATCCTGACGGGCATCATCCTGTTCTTCATCATCGGCAGCGAATTCTTCATCACCTACAAGGTCAGCCTGCGCAAGGGCAAAAAGGAGGCGTGAGCGATGTTTGATCTTGCTTCTTTCCTTCCCCGTGCGGTCATGCAGGGCATTCCCCTGCTCTACGGCAGCACCGGTGAGATCCTGACGGAAAAGTCCGGCAACCTGAATCTCGGCATTCCGGGCGTGATGTACGTCGGCGGTATCTGCGGCGTCATCGGCGCGTTCTTCTACGAGCAGGCCACTCCCGCGGCCGACATGAATGCCTTCCTTGCCATCGGCATCCCGATGCTCTGCTCGCTGCTCGGCTCCCTTCTGATGGGCCTTCTCTACTGCCTGCTGACCGTCACGCTGCGCGCCAACCAGAACGTCACGGGTCTTGCGCTCACCACGTTCGGCGTCGGCATCGGCAACTTCTTCGGCGGCTCGCTCATCAAGCTGACCGACAGCGAGGTCCCCTCCATCGCGCTGAGCGCGACGAGCGCCTACTTCAGCAAATCCCTGAACGTCGGCGGCTGGTTTGGTCAGGTCTTCCTGTCCTACGGCTTCCTTGCCTACCTCGCCATCGTCATCGCGCTGCTCGCTTCCTATTTCCTCAAGCACACCCGCACGGGTCTGCACCTGCGCGCCGTGGGCGAGAGCGCGGCAACGGCAGATGCGGCCGGCATCAACGTGACGAAGTACAAGTACCTTGCCACCTGCATCGGCAGCATGATCGCGGGTCTCGGCGGTCTCTATTACGTGATGGACTACGCCTGCGGCGTCTGGTCCAATAACGCCTTCGGCGACCGCGGCTGGCTCGCCATCGCGCTGGTCATCTTCACGATCTGGCGTCCGAACGTCAGCGTGCTGGCGTCTATTCTCTTCGGCGGATTCTACATCCTCTACATCTTCATCCCCACCGGCACCAATCTTGCCGTCAAGGAGCTTTACAAGATGCTCCCCTACGTCGTCACGCTGGTCGTTCTGATCATCGTGTCGCTGCGCAAGAAGCGCGAGGATCAGCCGCCCGCATCGCTGGGCCTGAGCTACTTCCGCGAAGAGAGATAAAAACACTTAAAATGAAAGCACCCGATGGGTGCTTTCATTTTAGATAGGCTTCAGTGTTTGTCGCTCACCGCTCCAAACACTGCAAAGTGTCGCTGCGGACGCACATGTCGTCCTCCGCGACGAATTCTATTTTTTTGCCGCCGTGCGCGGCGGCAAGTCTGCGACGCTTTTTTCCACGCACGTGTCGCGGCAAAAAACGATTAAGATCATTTGCGCCGTGCGCGGCGCAAAACACGTGCTTTTTATGTCAAATTGGCCTGTTTCTTCAGGCATTGCGAGGTGCTTTGCTATGTCTACTCTGCTCATTCGAAATATCCGCACGCTCGTCTCCTGCGACGATCACGATACGGTCTACGAAAATGTTGACCTCTACGCTGAGGACGGCTTCATTCGCGCGATCGGCAACGACCTTCCGCAGCAGGCGGAGAAGACCATCGACGCGAGCCATATGCTCTGCTATCCGGGGCTTGTGAACACGCACCATCATCTCTACCAGATCTTTTCCCGCAACCTGCCGGAGGTGCAGAATATGGAGCTCTTCGACTGGCTCAGGGCGCTCTATGAGATCTGGAAAAATCTCGACGAGGATGTCATCCGTCTCTCCACGCTCACGGGTCTCGGCGAGCTGATGAAGCACGGCTGCACGACCTGCTTCGACCATCACTACGTCTTCCCCAAGGACTCCGGCGACCTCATCGGCGCGCAGTTCGCTGCGGCGGACGAGATCGGTGCGCGTATGTACGCCTCGCGCGGCAGCATGGATCTCTCGGTCAAAGATGGCGGCCTGCCGCCCGACAGCGTGGTGCAGACGGTCGATGAAATTCTGAGAGACTCCGCGCGCGTCATTGAGCGCTACCACGACAAGTCCTTCGGCGCGATGCACCGCGTGGCGCTCGCGCCCTGCTCCCCCTTCTCCGTCTCCGCCGATCTTCTGCGCGAGAGCGCGGTGCTCGCGCGGCAGTACGGCGTGCGCCTGCATACCCACCTGTGCGAGACGAAGGACGAGGAAGCCTTCATGCTCGCGCGCGAGGGCGTCCGCCCGCTCGAATACATGGAAAAGCTCGGCTGGACGGGCGACGACGTCTGGTTCGCCCACGGCATCCACTTCAACGATGAGGAGCTGCGCGTGTTGGCCGGAACACGCACCGGCGTGGCGCACTGTCCCATTTCGAACATGAAGCTTTCTTCCGGCATCGCGCGCATCCCGGAAATGCTGAAGCTCGGCGTGCCGGTCGGCCTCGCGGTCGACGGCTCGGCCTCGAACGACGGCTCGTCTCTGATGGAAGAGCTGCGCATTTCGTATCTTCTGCACCGCCTGAACAGCAGCAAGGCCGCCCCCAGCGGCTATGACCTTCTCAAGCTGGCGACGCGCGGCAGCGCGTCCCTTCTCGGCCGCAGCGACGACATCGCCTCGCTCGAGGTCGGCAAGTGCTGCGACCTCTTCATGATCGACTCGCGCAGGCTCGAACTTGTCGGTTCGTGCTTTGACCCGAAGAGCGTGCTCTGCACCGTCGGCGTGCGCGGGCCCGTCGACTACACGGTCGTTCATGGCCGCGTGACAGTCGAGCAGGGGCATCTCGCCACCATTGACGAGGAAGCGCTTGCGCACGACGCGGAAGCAAAGTGCCGCGCGTACTTGAACCGCTGAGGAGACCTTTATGACCGTAGAAATTTGCCGCGGCGATACCGCCGCTCTCCCCTCTTGCGACCGTGCCGCCGAGCTTCTGCCCATAGCGGACAGCGATCCCCTCACCCTCGCCTGCACGGACGGCGACATGAACGCCGCCTACCGTGTGCTGCGCGCCATCATGGACTACGGCTACGAGCACGAGAGCCCGTCGCGTGTGCGCCTGATCTGCGCGGATGAGACCGCGTACAAGGCATATTCCTTCCAATGGAATATGTGGTTTGCCGCAGAAAAGCCCAGGCACGAGGACTAAGGAAAAACGACCGAAAGCGATGCTTTCGGTCGTTTCTTTATTATAAATAGCGATCCATCTTTTGCAGGATGGCCTCATAGCGTGCGGCAAGCTCCTGCTTCGTCTCGTCAAAGCGCTCGCGCAGCTCCTGCCACGAACGGGCGATGACCTGCGAGGCCTCGTCGCGCTCGATACGCAAGCCCGCGGCGATCTCCTCGCTCAGCTCACCCACACTGGCAAAGGCCCCCATCAGCCCGCCCTGCGTTTTGAAAAATTCATCGCCGAAGCGCTCTCGTTTCGGATATTTCCCGCCGCGGTAGTTGTCGATGACGATCTCGTAGCGCGCCACAGCGCGCTGCACCGCCGTCTCCCACGAAACATACAGCTCGCGCTGCGCGTTTTCGCCGACGGCGTGCATCCTCTCCGGCGCGTGGCAGAGCTCGTCAAGCTTCGCTGCCATTGCCGCGGCGTTTTCGGCAATACAAAAGCCGTTTTGCCCGTCGGTCACACCCTCAGACGCGCAGGAATTTCGGATCATCACCGTTGCCGTGCCGCTGGCCGCGGCCTCGCGCACAACAAGGCCGTTCGTGTCGAAGGTCGACGGGAAAAGGAAGAGGTCCGCCCTTCCATACCACGCGCGGATGACCTCGCGGTCGGCGATCGCACCGGTGAAAAAGCAGCGGTCGTTCAGCCCCAGCTCTTCTGCATAGCCGCGGATCTCCGCGCCGTCCGCGCCCTCGCCGACGAACACCATGCGGAAGTCGACATTCTGCTCGCGCAGCGTTTTCAGTGCATCCAGGATGATACGGATGCCCTTGTACCACATCAGCCGCCCGACGAAGAGGAAAACCGGTACGTTCCGCGGCAGATCGTACCCGCCTGTCGCCGCGGCGATGGCCCCGTCGGACACCCGTCCGCGCGGCACGTCCACACCGTTTTCCATCACGATGTAGTCGCCCTCGTAGCCGAGCGAGCGCAGATTTTCCCCCGCTCCGCGGCTCACGACCCAGACCTCGTCGCAGCTTGCGACATTCTGCACCAATGCGCGGATGGCGCTCTCCTGCAGGAGCTTGCCGCGCACAGCCTTGGCAATGTCAATGTCATACTTCGTATGATACGTCAGCACGAGCGGCGCGTCGACCACGGCGCGCAGGGAGCGTGCCAGCAGGCACGACGTGATGGGACAATGTGTGTGCATCAGATCGACCTTGCGCTCCGTCAGCACGCGCGCCGCCTCGGGCGAGAACGGATAGCCCGCCACATAGCCGACGAGTCTGCGCGTATCAATGCTCGGATACCGCAGCACGGGGAACGGAAACGCGCTGTCGTCCGCGCCGGGCACCGTCGGCGTCACGACGATGGCGTTTTTGCCGTGCTTTGTGATCTGCTCCGCGTAGTTCACGACGGCGTTTGCCACGCCGTCGATCTCCGGCGGAAAGGAATCGTTCAAAAGGCAGATGGTTTGCTTGTCCATGCCATTGCCCTCCTGTATTTTTTGTTGTTCGGCCGGGCCGAAGTGTGATCCAGTATATCATTTTTTCGGCAAAGATGGTATACTGTATGTGAATTTTACGCGCCGTTCACGCTGAAAGGAGGTCCACCATGCGCATTCTCACCTACACCGTACCGCCGGAGGAGAACGGCCGTATGGTCAAGGGCATCCTGCGCGGCGATCTACACCTCTCCTACACACTGCTCAAGAGCCTCAAGTGGCGCGAAAATGCCATTCTCTTAAACGGACAGAGCGTTCATGTCAACGCCATTGTCCATACAGGCGATGTTGTCAGCGTCGCGCTCTCCGAGCGCGCGCCGCGCGAGGACCTCTACTGCGAACACACGGCAAGGCCCAACATCGTCTACGAGGATGACGACCTGCTCGTCCTGAACAAGCCCGCAGGCGTCGCCATGCACCCGAAGGCGGACGACGCCTCCGCGCCGAGCCTTGCCGCGATGCTCACGGGTTATCTCGGCGAAGGCAGCGTGCCGCACTTCGTCAGCCGCCTTGACAAGGGAACCTCCGGCCTGCTCATCGCCGCCAAGAGCGGCTACGTGCACGACCGCCTGCGCCGTGCGCTGCATTCCGACAATTTGCGGCGCGAATACCGCGCCGTTGCCGTCGGCAGGGTGACCCCCGATCACGGCGTCATCGACGCCCCCATCGGCCGCGCGGATGGCTCCATCATCCGCCGCTGCGTGCGCGCAGACGGCCTGCCGAGCCTGACGGAATACGAAACGCTGCAAACAAGCGAGCGCTTCACACTCCTGCGTCTGCGCCCGCAGACAGGGCGCACGCATCAGCTCCGCGTGCACATGGCATATCTCGGCTACCCCCTCGCGGGCGACTGGCTCTACGGCACAGAGGACAAAAATCTCATCGCCCGCCCCGCCCTGCACTCGTATGAGCTGTGGTTCACCCAGCCGATCACCGGACAGGAGTATCACTTTACAGCGACTATCCCGCAGGATATGCAGCGCTTACTGGCGTCTGATCCGCTTCTCTAAAGGGGGGTAACAAAGCCCTTTCTCCTTTGATCGCTTGCACGGCCCGAACAGCCGTCATTCTGCTGCTGTTGACCGGTGCCATGGGTAAGCTCAAATCCCCCTGTCTGGTGCTTTTTGTTCCGCACTTCTCGCACAAAGGAGTCTCAAGGTAAAATGCAAAGGGCGTGACCGCAATGGTCACGCCCTTTGTCTGTTCTCTCTTTTCAGCGATTTGCCGATGCTTCGCTCTCATGGAGCACTGTGCCGTCCGGCAGTGTGAACGTATCCGCGCCGGGCGCTGTCGTATCGACCGTCATGCCCGCCATGCGGTAGACGACATCCTCCCCATTGAGCTTTTCCGCCGCGCAGAGAAGGCCATTGCTCACGCTGACCCAATAGCGCTCGACATAGCCGCCCGCATCGGCGGCAGTTTCCACATAGATGCAGTCCAGCGTGTCGAGCAGGCGATAATCGGCAACGGCGATGCGCTTTGCGTCAAGGCGCAGGATATCCTCATAGGTCGGGATGCCCTGCTCTTCGTCAGGCGTAAAGGATGCGGCACTCTCGAAATACTCCTTACCGCTGCCATACCACACCCACGTCTTTTCTCCGTTCGTGATGGTGTGGCTCTGTTCACCGCTTGCCGCTTCGGTATCCGCACGCATCCACGCGCCGTCCACCGAGACGGTGCTGCGGTCCACGCCGCTGCCGCCCGTATAGTAGCGCTCGATCGTGATCGAGCGCGTGTAGCACGCGGGACGCTCGAGCGTGGCGATGGCACTCTGCACCGTGTCGGGCCGCACGGACACGCGGCCCGCGCTGTTATCGTCGAGCGAAAGGCCGCTATCCTCGGTGCTTGAT
This sequence comes from uncultured Eubacteriales bacterium, assembly GCA_900550165.1. GTDB lineage: Bacteria > Bacillota > Clostridia > Oscillospirales > Oscillospiraceae > Hominicoprocola. Next base: position 16,997 of record URQY01000008.1, on the reverse strand, counting down.
GCTTCCTTCGGCAGCACCACATGGGCGGGGCGGTGCAGCGCACCGCGCAGCACAAAGAGGAGCACGAGCAAAACGAGCGCGACGAAGGCAGCGCCGATGGGCGTCACTCTTCGCTTCTTCATTCTGCTTCACGTCCTTTCCTCTCAGGCGTTAAAGTCGGCGGGTCGCTCGGCCTTGCGGCCGAAGTGCCACAAGATCGCGTCGGCAATGCGTGCGCAGGCGTGACCGTCGCCATAGGGGTTGACGGCGTGCGCCATCGCGTCGTAGGCTTCCCTGCTGCGCAGCAGCTCATTGCCCATGCGCAGCACATCGTCGTATTCCACGCCGCAGAGCTTCACCGTTCCGGCAGCGACCGCCTCGGGGCGCTCGGTCTCTTTTCTCATGACGAGCACGGGCTTGCCGAGCGCGGGCGCCTCCTCCTGGAGTCCGCCGCTGTCGGTCATCACCATGTAGCAGCGCGCCATCAGATTGTGCATCTCGTCCGCACTCAGCGGGTCGATGAGATGCACGCGCGGCGTACCGGCGAGGAACTTCTGCGCGTTCTCGCGCACGACAGGGCTGAGGTGCACGGGATAGACGAGCTCGCAGTCCTCATTCTGGAGGGCGATGTCGCGCAGCGCGGTCATGATGTTCTCCATGGGCTGGCCGTAATTCTCGCGGCGGTGGCACGTCACGAGCACGACCTTTCTTGAATAATCCAGCTTGTTGAGCTCTTCTGTTGTAAAGTGATAATCCTTGCGTACCGTTGTTTTCAGTGCGTCGATGACCGTGTTGCCCGTGATGAAGAGGCCGTCGGTCACGCCCTCCTTCAAGAGGTTCTCGCGGTTATTCTTCGTGGGGCAGAAATAGAGGTCGGCGATGGCCGTAACGAGCTTGCGGTTCATCTCCTCAGGAAACGGAGAGTATTTGTCGTAGGTGCGAAGGCCCGCCTCCACATGGCCGACCGGCACCTTGTGGTAAAAGGCCGAGAGCGCACCGGCAAAGGTCGTCGACGTGTCGCCGTGGACCAGGATCATATCGGGCTTTAACTGCTCGATGGCATCATCCATACCGAGCAGGCACTTGCTCGTGATGGTCGAAAGCGTCTGCCGCGGGGTCATAATGTCAAGGTCGCAGTCGGCCTTGAGGTCGAAGACCTGCATCACGCTGTCGAGCATTTCACGGTGCTGCGCCGTCACGCAGCAAAGGCTCTCGATCTCGTCGCGGGCGGCAAGCTCCTTGACGAGCGGGGCCATCTTGATGGCCTCGGGCCGCGTGCCGAACACACTCATAATGCGCAGTTTTTCCATATCAGGCGTCCTCCTTCTTTTCTTCGTTGGGCTCCTCCGATTGTTCGTCCGCTGCGGGCGCATCTTCGACCGCAGCGGCAGTCTCCGCGCTCTTCTCCTCTGCCGCGGCCTTTTCCGCCTGCATCGCCTTGTCGATATCGCGGCGGAAGATGACGCGCGAGGCGAGGAACGCCGCCACCGCCAGCGCCATCAGAAAGAGCATCGCCTTGATTGCGCCGCTCGACGTCAGCATCACGGCGGAAAGGCCGAGGATACTGCTGATGACGTACAGCGCCGCGACAGCCTGCTTCTGGTTGAGGCCCATGTCGATGAGGCGGTGGTGGATGTGTCCGCGGTCAGGCGCCATCGGGTTCTGCCCGTGGGCAAGGCGGCGGATGATGGCAAAGAGCGTGTCGAACATCGGCAGGCCCAGGATCAGGAACGGCACCGCGAACGACACGATGGCGTAATACTTGAAAAGGCCCTGGATTGAGATCGTCGCAAGGATGTAGCCGAGGAACGTCGAGCCCGTGTCGCCCATGAACATCTTTGCAGGATTCTTGTTGAAGGGCAGAAAACCAAGGCACGCGCCCACGAGCGAGGCCATCACGAGCGCCACGTCCCCTTCGGATACCAAAAGCGCGATGACAAGCATCGAAATGGCGCTGATCGTGGAAACGCCGCAGGCAAGGCCGTCCAGTCCGTCGATGAGGTTGACGGCGTTCGTGATGCCAACGATCCACAAGACCGTAATGGGAACGGCCAGCCAGCCGAGGTCCCAGTACGGGCTCTCGGCAAAGACGTTGGGGTTCGAGAGCGTCTGGATGACAACGCCGTGGAACACGGCGACGAGCGCCGCAAAGATCTGCACGCAGAACTTGAAGTACGCCCGCAGCGGGGACATATCGTCCACCACGCCCAAACCGACGATAATGGACGCGCCCAGCAGGATGCCCTGCAGTTGGTGATCGATCTTCACGAACAGCAGCATACTCACGATGAAGCCGAGGAAAATGGCAAGGCCGCCCAGTCTCGGCACGGGCTTTTTGTGCATCCGGCGGTTGTCCTTCGGCACGTCGATCGCACCGATCTTATAGGCGAAGGACTTCACCAGCGGGCACATCAGAAAGCTGACGACGAAGGCGCACAGCAATGCCGCGCCCACGCTCAGCAATAACTCTTTGGGTATCTCATTCATTCTCTCTCACCTTTTCCGCTCAGCGGGCCACGAAGCCGACCTTCTTGTAAACCTTGCGCAGGGTCTTCTCCGCCACGTAGGACGCCTTCTGCGCGCCCGCACGGTACACGGACTCGAGATACGCCTTGTCCGCGAGAATGCGCGTGGCCTCTTCGCGGATGGGACGCAGCGTTTCGATGACGGCGTCGCCCACGGCGGGCTTGAACGCGCCGTATCCCTGACCGGCGAACTCGCGCTCGATCTCGTCAAAGCTCTTGCCCGTCACGGCGGAGTAGATCGTCATCAAATTGGCGACGCCGGGCTTGTGCTCGGGGTCGTAGCGCACGCAGTTTTCCGTGTCGCTGTCGGTCACGGCGCGCTTGAACTTGCGGCGGATATCCTCGGGCTTTTCCATGAGATAGACGGAGCCGTTGGGGTCCTTGTCGGACTTCGACATTTTGCTCATCGGGTCGCTCAGGCTCATCACACGCGCGCCGACCTTGGGAATGTACGGCTCGGGCATCTTGAACACGTCGCCGTAGATACCGTTGAAGCGCTGGACGATGTTGCGGCAGAGCTCGACGTGCTGCTTCTGGTCCTCGCCCACGGGGACATAGTCGGGCTGATAGAGCAGGATATCCGCCGCCATCAGCGCAGGATAGGTGAAAAGACCGCCGTTGATGTTTTCACTGTTTTTCGCCGACTTGTCCTTGAACTGCGTCATGCGCGAGAGCTCGCCGAACATCGTGTAGCAGTTCAGGATCCAGCCGAGCTCGGCGTGCTGCGGCACGTGGGACTGGATGAAGAGCGTGTTCTTCTCGGGATCAAGGCCGCAGGCGATGTACTGCGCAAGCTGCTCGAGCGTGCGGCGGCGCAGCGCCGCGGGGTCCTGACGGACCGTGATCGAGTGCATATCGGCCATGAAGTAGTAGTTGTCAAATTCTTCGTCGCGCTCCGCCCAGTTCTTGATGGCGCCGAGGTAGGACCCGAGGGTCAGATCGCCGCTGGGCTGAATGCCGGACAGCATCACTTTTTTGTGCGCCGTGCTTTCCATGTTTTCCATCGTTTTTTCTCCGATCTGTTTGTTTTTCTGATTTTATCTCGAATTGCGCCGTTAGGCGCAGCTATCGACCCAATTTGTTATGTTACCATATCGTTTTCCGAATTGCAATCTCCCGCAGAAATAAAAGTATCGGCCGCCGCGCCGCCTTCGCTCAAAACAGGCTCGCCTTTCGTTGACTTTTCGGGCAAAATATGGTGTAATAGAGTATCTTTATTTTGACGACACTTCAGGAGGTCATCTATGTCCATCGACATGAAGTATTTTGAGGAAATGGAAGCGAAGATCCCGCACGGCAAGGTGCGCACGCGCTTCGCTCCCTCCCCCACGGGCTATATGCACGTGGGCAACCTGCGCACTGCGCTCTACACCTATCTCATCGCCCGTCACGCCGGCGGCACCTTCATCCTCCGCATCGAGGATACCGACCAGGGCCGTCTCGTTGAGGGCGCAACGGACGTGATCTACCGCACGATGGCGGAATGCGGCCTTTCTCACGACGAAGGCCCCGACGTCGGCGGCCCCGTCGCCCCGTATATCCAGAGCGAGCGCCGCGACACCTACGGCAGGTACGCCGAGCTTTTAGTCGAGCGCGGCCACGCCTACTACTGCTTCTGCGAAAAGGCGGAAAGCGAGGAGGACAGCGGCGAATTTGACCGCGCGGACGATCCCTGCCGCGATCTGTCCCTCGAAGATGCCAAGGCGCGCGTCGCCGCGGGCGAACCCTATGTCATCCGCCAGCGCATTCCGAAAGACGGCACCACGACGTTCCACGACGCGAGCTTCGGCGACATCACGGTGGAGAATAAGACGCTCGACGATCAGGTGCTCTTAAAGCGCGACGGTCTGCCGACCTACAACTTTGCCAACGTCATCGACGACCACCTCATGGGCATCACCCATGTCGTGCGCGGCAGCGAATATCTCTCCTCCGCCCCGAAGTACAACCTCCTCTACGAGGGCTTCGGCTGGAAGGTGCCGACCTACGTGCACTGCTCCCCCGTCATGCGCGACGCACAGCACAAGATGAGCAAGCGCAACGGCGACCCGAGCTATGAAGACCTCAAGGCGCAGGGCTATCTGACGCCCGCCATCCTTAACTATGTTGCCCTTCTCGGCTGGTCGCCGCGCGGCGAGCAGAGCGAGCAGGAGTTCTTCACGCTCGAGGAGCTCGTGGATGCTTTCGACATCGGCGGCATCTCCAAGTCCCCCGCCATCTTCGACATCGAAAAGCTGACCTATTTCAACGCCAACTATCTGCGCAATCTCCCCGCGGAGGAGTTCTGTAAAGTCGCCGAGCCTTACATCCGTCAGGCCGTGAAGAACGAGGCATACTCCGTCTCCGAGATCGCGGCGCTCCTGCAGGCCCGCTGCGAGAAGCTCACCGACATTCCCGAAAAGGTCGACTTCTTCGACGCCCTCCCCGAGTACGGCGTTGAGTGCTACACGAACAAAAAGTCCAAGACCAACAGCGAGGTCTCGCTCGATATGCTCCGGAGGGTGCTCCCCAAGCTCGAAACGCTTCCCGCGTGGACGAATGAGGCCATCCACGATATGCTCGTCTCGTTCGCCGAGGAGCTCGGCGTGAAGAACGCGACGCTCATGTGGCCGCTGCGCATCGCCGTCGCGGGCAAGCTCGTCACGCCCGGCGGCGCAGTGGAGATCTGCCGTATCCTCGGCCGTGAGGAAACGATCCGCCGCGTCAAGGCCGGTATCGCCAAGCTTTCATGATCGACCGCTGCTGCCCCACGCTTTCGCGCGGCCTGCTCCGGCACGAATTTTGGAACACCGCCGCCGCGTTCGGCGTGCTCACGCTGCTGGGCTTTGCTGTTTCTCTCATCAAGCCGGAGCTTGCGCAGGGCGTGCTCGACCGTTTCACCGTGCAGATCGAGCAGCTTGGGCTCACCAATGATGTGCCGCAGTCGCAAATGATGGCGACGCTGTTTTTCAACAACGTCATCGCGTCGCTCCTCTCGATGCTCTACGGGCTCATCCCGTTTCTGCCGCTCAGCGCGCTTGCGCTCGGCACCAACGCGCTGATGCTCGGCGCGTTCGCCGCGCTGTATCTTTCACAGGGGCTTGGGCTCGGCGTCTATCTCGTCGGTATCCTGCCGCACGGCGTCTTTGAGCTCACGGCGCTCGTCCTCGCCTGCACGCTGGGCCTTCTCATCTGCCGCACGGGAACGGACCGCCTCCGCCGCAAAAAGGAGGCCGTCCCGCTCTGGCCGCGCCTTCAGGACTGCCTGCGCGTGTTCCTCTTCGGTGTCGTGCCGCTGCTCGCTGCCGCGGCGCTCATCGAGGCCTATATCACGCCCGTGCTGCTCGCACTTGTGATGTGATCGCCGACGGTTGACTTTCACCGGATACAACTATATAATGGACCTGTCAAGAATTTGTAAGATGTTTATCTGCTGTTTCTTCAGGGTTTGAGGAAAAGCACCGCTCCCGCGGCGCTTTTCCTTTTTCAGCAGCAGAAATATGAGAGATCGAGAGCAGATTGTCCCACCGCGGGACAGAGAAAGAGAGGGCTACATGGCACAGCCGGCTTCTGTCAGCAAAACCACCGTCCAGAATATGACCGAGGGGAGCTATGTCTCCCTGATTTTGCGCTTTGCGCTGCCCATTTTCATCAGTCAGGTCTTTCAGCAGCTCTACAGCACAGCGGATGCGTTCATCGTGGGCAAATACCTCGGTACGAATGCCTTCGCCGCCGTCAGCTCGTCCGGCACGCTCATCATGCTGCTCACCAGTCTGTTTATCGGCACGGCCATGGGCGCGGGCGTCGCCATCTCCAAATACTTTGGCGCGGGCGACTATGAAAACGTCTCGCGCGCCATTCATACGAACCTTGCCTTCGGCATCGTCTCGGGCGCGGCGCTGACGGTCATCGGCGTCTGCCTCACGCCGACGTTCCTCGTCTGGATGAACACGGACGCGCAGGTCATGCCGCAGGCGGTCGAATACTTCCGCTATTACTTCCTCGGCGTGCTGGCGACCGTGCTCTACAATATGTGCACGAGCATTCTGAACGCTCTTGGCGACAGCCGCCGCCCCCTGCACTACCTGATTATTTCCTCGCTTGTCAACATCGCGCTCGACCTTCTGTTTATCGGCGCGTTCCGCTGGGGCGTGTGGTCCGCTGCGGTGGCGACCGTGCTCTCCCAGGGCACGAGCTGCGTGCTCTGCCTCATCCATCTGCTCAAAAAGGGCGAGGTCTACACCGTCACCCCGCGCAACATCCGCTTCCACGCCGGTATGCTCGGCGAGATCGTGCGCTACGGTCTTCCCTCCGGCATCCAGAACTGCGTCATCGGCCTTGCCAACGTCATCGTCCAGTCGCAGATCAATTCGTTCGGTATGCTCGCCATGGCCGCCTACGGCGCGCACTGCAAAATCGAGGGCTTTGCGTTCCTGCCCATCACGAGCTTTACGATGGCCTGCACCACGTTCGTCGGGCAGAACTTAGGTGCCAGGCAATATGACCGCGCCAAGAGCGGCGCGCGCTTCTGCATCCTCATCGCCGTTGTCATGGCTGAGCTCATCGGATTGTGCTATTACATCTGGGCGAGCGAGCTCATCACGCTCTTCGACGGCACGCCCGGCGTTGTCGCCCTCGGCGTGCAGCAGGCTCGCACGGTGGCGCTCTTTTACTGCCTGCTCGCGTTTTCGCACTCCATTGCGGCGGTCTGCCGCGGCGCGGGCCGCGCGGTCGTGCCCATGATGATCATGCTCTCCGTCTGGTGCGTCATCCGCATCATCTACATCATGCTCGTCGTCCACTTCATCGGCGAGATTGGCTACATCTACTGGGCCTATCCTCTCACCTGGGCGATCAGCTCCACCATTTACCTCATTTACTACCTGCGCTCTGACTGGGTGCATGGATTTGAAAGGTGATCTTTATGTCCACCCCCGCCTTCCGCTTTCGCATTGCTGCCCCCGACGACGCCCCCGCGCTCGTCAGGATCTACGCGCCGTATGTGGAACAGACAGCCATCTCATTTGAGTACGACGTGCCGTCGGTCGACGAGTTCCGCCGCCGCATGGCTGACGTTTCGCAAAAATACCCCTATCTCGTCGCTGAGGACGAAAATGGTCAGCTCCTCGGCTACGCCTACACGCACACCTTCATCGCACGCGAGGCCTACGACCACTGCGCGGAATCGACGATCTATCTGGCCCCCGACGCGCGCAGGCACGGTCTCGGCAAGCGCTTCTACCGCACGCTCGAGGAATTGTCGCTCGCGCAGAACATTTACAATCTCTACGCCTGCATCGGCGAGCCGCAAGGCGCGGGCGATGAATATTTGACGGACAACAGCATCCGCTTCCACGAGCACCTGGGCTTCCGGCGCATCGGCGTCTTTACGCGCAGCGGGTATAAATTCGGCCGCTGGTATAATATGTCCTGGGCGGAAAAGCTGCTCACCGAGCCTCCGGAGCACCCCGAGGCCGTCATTCCCTTCCCTCAGCTCGAGCCCACGCTGGTCGCCGATATTCTTCGGCGCGCCTCCGAATAAAAAAACAAAATTTTACAAAAAATCATGCACGCCCTATTGACATTGCCGATGGGGTGTACTATATTTTCGCTCAAGTTAATACCGCAAACCGTTGAAGCGGAGATAACGGCAATGATGCCTTCACAGAGAGCCTGCGACGCTGAAAATCAGGCAAGATACACATTGTCAAATGGACCGCCGAGGGTGCAGCGAAATGCGCTTTGCGCGCAGAGTATCCTGCAACGTGTTGGCATACGTCAGTTGCCGGGAGATATGATGGTATCTCCGCCAAGCGCACGGGAAAAGCCCGTGAATTCAAGGTGGCACCGCGGATTGTTCGTTTTTCGTATCGCATTCGTCCTTGACAGACGGCATCGTTCTGTCGGGGGCGCTTTTGTTTGCGCAGAAAGCTCCTTTGGCAGAACGCCAAAGGAGCTTTTCTTTTTCAGGAGGTCACGTATGAATATCCTACCACTGCTCGAAACCGTGAAGGACCTCGCCGCGGCGAAGCAGTACGACGTGCTGACGCTGAGCTGCGAGATCCTCTCCGACTTCATCACTCCCATTGAGGCGATGCGCATCCTTAAAAATGTGTCCACCCACTGCTATATGCTCGAATCCGCGCAGGCGGACGACCGCTGGGGACGCTACACCTTTCTCGGCTTTGACCCAAAGCTCGAGATCACCTGCATCAACGGCGAACTGAAGGCCGGCGGCCTCACCGTCCGCACGGACGACCCGTCCCAATATCTGCGCGAGCTGCTGACCGGCTATAAAAGTCCCCGCTTCGACTACCTCCCCTCCTTCACCGGCGGGCTTGTGGGCTACTTTTCCTACGACTATCTCAAATACAGCGAGCCGAGCGTCCGCTGCGGCGAGCAGGACGAGGACAGCTTCAAGGACGTCGATCTGATGCTGTTCGACAAGGTCATCGCTTTCGACCACGTGCGGCAGAAGATCGTGCTCATCGTCAACATGGCGCTCAGCGACGTCGAGGTCGGCTACAACAAGGCACGGCTCGAGCTGGAGCAGCTCGTCTCCCTTCTCAAAACCGGCGAAAAAAAGCAGGAGACCCCCGGACGGCTCCTCGGCGAAGTCACGCCGCTCTTTTCCAAAGAGCAGTTCTGCGCGATGGTCGAGACCGCCAAGCACCACATCCGCGATGGCGACATTTTCCAGATCGTGCTCTCCAACCGCCTGAGCGCCCCGTTTGAGGGAAGTTTGCTCAACACCTACCGCGTGCTGCGCACGATCAATCCCCCACCGTATATGTTCTACTTCTCCGGCACGGACGTCGAGGTCGCGGGCGCCTCGCCCGAAACACTCGTCAAGCTGAAAGACGGCGTGCTGCATACCTTCCCCCTTGCCGGCACCCGTCCGCGCGGCAAAACGGAGGAAGAGGACAAGGCGCTCGAAGAAAGCCTCCTGCACGACGAAAAGGAGCTTGCCGAGCACAATATGCTCGTCGACCTCGGGCGCAACGACCTCGGCAAGGTGAGCAAATTCGGCACGGTGCAGGTCGAAACGCTGCACTCCAGCGTGAGCTCGCGCAGCTTCTGAACGACTACGCGGGCCGCCCCTCGCGCCTTTACTACGCCGAAAAGATGACCAGAGACCTCGGCGGCGCAAAGATCTACTTAAAGCGCGAGGATCTGAACCACACCGGCGCGCACAAGATCAACAACGTGCTCGGACAGGCTCTGCTCGCCAAGAAAATGGGCAAGACCCGCCTGATTGCCGAGACCGGTGCCGGTCAGCACGGCGTAGCCACCGCCACCGCCGCGGCGCTCATGGGCATGGAATGCGTCGTTTTCAGGGGAAAGGAGGACACCATCCGTCAGGCGCTGAACGTCTACCGGATGCGTCTTCTCGGCGCAACGGTCGTGCCCGTCAACTCTGGTACCGCCACGCTCAAGGACGCCGTGTCCGAAGCCATGCGCGAGTGGACGACGCGCATCAGCGACACGCACTACTGCCTCGGCTCCGTCATGGGGCCGCACCCCTTCCCCACCATCGTGCGCGACTTTCAGTCCGTCATCTCAAGCGAGATCAAGCAGCAGATACTTGATAAGGAAGGCCGTCTTCCCGACGCGGTGGTCGCGTGCGTCGGCGGCGGCTCGAATGCCATCGGCAGCTTTTACCACTTCATCAACGACCCGACCGTGCGTCTCATCGGCGTGGAGGCCGCAGGCCGCGGCATCGACACACGCGAGACCGCCGCGACCATTTCGACCGGCAAACTCGGCATTTTTCACGGCATGAAGTCCTACTTCTGCCAGGACGAGTACGGCCAGATCGCGCCGGTGTACTCCATTTCCGCCGGTCTCGACTACCCCGGCGTCGGCCCCGAGCACGCCCACCTGCACGACATCGGCCGCGCGGAATACGTCGCCATCACCTACGAGGAGGCTGTGCAGGCATTTGAATACCTTGCCCGCACAGAGGGCATCATCCCGGCCATCGAATCCGCCCACGCCGTGGCCTACGCAAGAAAGCTCGCACCCACGATGAAAGAGGACGAACTTCTTGTCGTCACGATCTCCGGCCGCGGCGACAAGGACTGCGCCGCCATCGCCCGCTACAGAGGGGAGGATCTTCATGAGTGATCTTGCAAGAGCATTTGACCACGGCAAGGCGTTCATCGCCTTTCTAACCTGCGGCAACCCCGATCTTGAAACGACCGCCGCAGCCGTTCGCGCCGCCGCGCAAAACGGCGCCGATCTCATTGAGCTCGGCATTCCCTTCTCCGATCCCACGGCGGAGGGGCCGGTCATTCAGGCGGCAAACCTGCGCGCCCTGCAAAGCGGCGTGACGACCGACAAAATTTTCGACCTCGTGCGCGAGCTGCGGCACGATGTGACGATCCCCATGGTCTTCATGACCTATGCGAACGTCGTCTTTTCCTATGGCGCAGAGCGCTTTTTGTCGAACTGCCGCGACGCCGGCATCGACGGACTCATCCTGCCGGACGTGCCGTATGAGGAAAAGGAGGATTTCCTCCCCGCGTGCCGCAAATACGGCGTCGACTTTGTCTCCCTCATCGCGCCGACGTCGGAAAACCGCATTGCAATGATCGCACGGGAGGCCGAGGGCTTTCTCTACATCGTCTCCTCGCTCGGCGTCACGGGCGAGCGCAGCGAGATCAAGACCGACCTCGCCTCCATCGTCTCCCTCGTGCGGGAAAATACCGCCATTCCCTGCGCCATCGGCTTTGGCATCTCCACGCCCGAGCAGGCGAAGAAGATGGCCGACCTCTCCGACGGCGCGATCGTCGGCTCCGCCATCGTCAAGCTCCTTGCCCAGTACGGCAAGGACGCGCCCGAGCACATCGGTGCGTATGTAAAAGAAATGAAAGACGCGCTGCGGTGAAAACAGGAAAAAGGGGCCTCTGCTTTGATGCAGAGGCCCCTTTTTTACATAAATATGCTTTATCGTCCCGTCATTCGACGGAGAACGTCTCTCCGAAGGCGGAAACGCTGCTCACCGTTTCCGGGTCAAGAATTTCATCCATTTGGAAGCAGTAGCGCCCGCGCTTATCGGCATAATTCGTTATAAGGAACAACCAGTCCGCCGCGCCGACCGTTTCGCCGTTTTGCAGCGTCACCTCGGGAGCGATGCTCTCCTTCCCGTCGTCGCTGTGGATGGGCTCAACCGTTTCTTTCAGATCATCCGTTCCCTGCTTGATCTCGCAGGTCAGCGAGAGCGGCGAGACATAGAGCGTCGTCAGAACAGCGTTCTTTCCCTCAATCTCGATCGGCTCATTCACCGTGCACAGGCGTCCCGGATCAGTCTCCGGCATGGTGAATGTGCAGCTCCAGCGCCCGGGAACGACAAGTTCTTCCAACCAGTTGTCCCGATACAGGCCATCGAGCGTCAACTTCACCTTCGCACCGATGAAGTTGAATTCTCCTTTCAGAGAATGGATCGTCATCAAGATCGCGGCATGGCGGCCCGTCTCATCCTCCGTGCTGCTTGGCAATACCTCCCAGCCAATGCCGTAGGTCTCCATCTCCACTCCGTCCCTGGACGTTGCGGACACGCTCCGATCGAATGCGTAGTAGTCCTGATCCAGAACTGTCCCATCCGGCGCGGTAAAGTCGATGAGGACCGCCGCACAATAGCGATCGGCGATGACCTGCTCGATGCGCAGCACCGCGCCGCAGTCCCGCTTCACAATGTTCATTGGGACCGCCGCAGTCGAGAGCAGCTCTTCCTGCTCCGCCGTTGCTCCAAAGTACTCCGCCAACCGCTGATCCAGTCCAAGCGCCGCTGCAGCTGCCGCCGTGCAGCACAGGATCGCGATGACCGCCGCAAGCACCGCCGCCGTGCGCAGGCGGCCTCTTCTTTTCGTCTTGTGCGTCATGTTCATTACCTCCGAAAGTGTGTCTTCGGAGGCGTGAAGCGCAGAGATCGTCTCTTGATATAGGTTTTCGTCAAACATCGTTGTTCGCCTCCTGAAGATTGGTTTTGAGCTGTTCCCGCCCGCGCCGCAATCTGGTGCGGACGGTCGCGTTGGGAATGCCAAGGAATTGGGAGATCTCCTCGCAGGAGTAGCCCTCGTAATAATGCAGGAAGAGCGGCACACGGTATTTCTGCGGCAGCGCCATCACAGCATGAAAGAGCTCGCTGTGCTCCGGCGTTTTGAACGTAAGCTGTTCGGCATAATCATCGATTGGCTCCGTCCGCTTCCACGGAGAGAGAAACATCCGCTTGCACTCGTTGACCGTGACACGGATGAGCCAGTGCCTGACGTGGTCTTCGCTCTCAAACGTCTTGTCCGCGCGGTAGAGCTTGAGCAGCACCTCCTGCGTGATGTCGTCCGATTCCGAGCGGCTTTTGGTGTAGTGGAGCGCCAGACGGAACACCGTGTCCATATACTTTTTTGCAAGATACGAAAACTGTTCTTCTGTCAACATAGGATTCTCCTTGAAAGGCCTTTCACTTACTATATCACTCAGGCTGCGGAAATGTTTCACATTTGAAAAGTTTTTTGAAACGGCCCTGTATTCTGACGCAAGCGAAACAAGAGGAGAATTTTTGTTAGGAAGGCTGTTCGTAAAGCGCAAAAAATAACACTGCTTTCTGATCTCTAAAAAATCTAGTTCTCTACCACCCCAAGGAATCTAATGTAAAAGAAAAAACCCAAGGGAAAAAACCCTTGAGTTTCAACACTTTGGTGCGCGAGGCGGGACTTGAACCCGCACGCCCGTAATGAGCACTAGAACCTGAATCTAGCGAGTCTGCCAATTCCACCACTCGCGCGTATTTAATTTCGAAAAGATGGTGCGGATGGCGGGACTTGAACCCGCACGTCCATACGAACACTAGCACCTCAAGCTAGCCTGTCTGCCAATTCCAGCACACCCGCATATTCATCTTTCAGGCGGTTGTCTCTCTCAACGACCGCTTGGCTATTATAAGCCCAAAAGTGCCCAAATGTCAACCTTTTTTTGAGAAAAAAACGAATTTTTTTGTTGTGTGAGAAATGCCGGAAAAGCGCGTATTTTTCAAACTTTTCCGGCATATTTTTACAGTTGTGTCAGCGTCTCCCCCACGGCCCCCGTGATGACAAGGTCCTCGCCAAGGCCGCGGTCGAGCGGCGTTTTGTTGATGACGACAAGCTTGTCTCCGCGATAGTAACGCACAAGCCCTGCCGCCGGATAGACCGCGAGCGATGTACCCGCGATGATGAGCACGTCGGCCTCCTGGATGTATTCCACTGCGCGATACAGCGTCTTTTCATCGAGGCCCTCTTCATAAAGCACCACGTCCGGCTTGATGCGCCCGCCGCAGGTGCAGCGCGGCACGCCCGTTGAATGCTTGATATAGGCCGCATCATAGAACTTGCCGCATTTCTCGCAGTAGTTGCGCAGGGTGCTGCCGTGCAGCTCGAGGACGTTCTTGCTGCCCGCCGCCTGATGCAGCCCGTCGATATTCTGCGTGATGACGGCCTTGAGCTTTCCCTCTTTCTCCCACTCGGCAAGCTTTAAGTGCGCGGCGTTGGGCTTCGCGCCTCCGCAGAGGAGCTTTGCGCGGTAAAAGGCGAAAAACTTCTCGGGATAGCGCTCATAATAGGTATGGCTCAGGATCGTCTCCGGCGGGTCGTCCCACTGCTGGTGGTAAAGGCCGTCCACGCTGCGAAAATCAGGAATGCCGCTCTCGGTCGAGACGCCCGCCCCGCCGAAAAACACGATATTGTCCGAATGGTCGACAAGCTCCTTGAGCCTTCTGACTTCTTCCGTCATCGTTTCTCCTTTGGCGCGCGTGCGCTCACATCACATAACTCTTGTCGATCTGCACCACGGCATAATAATGCGGGTCCAGCTCGTGCACCGCCTGCTTGATCTTCTCCTCCGCTTCCCTGTCGCTCATGGCGCAGCCATACGGCACCACGGCGTCAAAGATGACATTCGTGTGCGTCGGCCCGGTGACCATACGGAAGTCGTGGATGGAAATATTTTCATCGATGCTGCGCACGAGCGCGGCGATCTTTTCATGCGCGGCATTCACCGCTTCGTCGTCCGTCACGATGGGATCCATGTGGATGACGGCCTCGCAACCGAGCTTGTCGTGCAGCTCCTTTTCCACGTTGTCGATCTCATCGTGCAGGGCAAGGATATCACCGTGCGCGGGGACCTCGGCGTGCAGCGAGATCATCACGCGGCCGGGACCGTAGTCATGCACCACAAGGTCGTGGATGCCGCAGACGGTCTTGTTTGCCATCACGATATCGCGGATCTGCTGCACAAACTCCTCCGTCGGCGGCTGGCCGAGCAGCGGCGAAAGCGTATCTCTCGCTGCCTGAAAGCCCGCCCACAGGATGAGCAGCGACACGACCAGGCCGCACCATCCGTCGATCCTCCAGCCGAGAAAGTAGCCCGCGAGCGTCGCCAGCAGCACCGCCGCGGTAGCCGCGCAGTCGGACAGGCTGTCCGCCGCCGTCGCCTGCATAGCGGCCGCGCCGATTTTCTTCCCCACGCCGCGGTTGTAGCAGTACATATAAAACTTGGCGCAGATGGAGACAAGCAAAATCGTGACCGTCAGCACACTGCACTCCACGGTCTCGGGATGCAGAATGGCTGCGATGGCGTCACGCAGCAGCTCAAAGCCCATCAGCAGAATAACGAGCGAGACGATAAGCCCCGAGATGTACTCGATCCGCCCGTGTCCGAAGGGATGCTCGGGGTCCGGCTTCTGCCCTGCGAGGCGAAAGCCCAAAAGCGTCACGATGGACGCCCCCGCGTCGGACAGGTTGTTGAACGCATCCGCTGTGATGGCGACAGAGCCCGCCAGCGTGCCGGCGAGCAGCTTGAGCGCGAAGAGCAGGAGATTGATAACGATACCCGCCGCGCCGCAGAGCACGCCATAAGCGCGGCGCACCTCCGGCGCGCCGACATTCTGATAGTCGCGAATCAGGTGCTTGGCGAGAAATCCGATCATGTTCCTTCCCTCACTCGCTCTTGATCTGTAATTTCATGCGGCAGCAGAGGCGGTCGAGGTCCTCATCCGTTGCCGCAGGGATGCGGAGCTTCGCACCGCACCTTTTGCACACAAGATCGACATAGGTGCTGCGGATCTCCATGCCGTAGTCGCGGCTGCCGCAGGAGCAGGTGATGCCGTCCTTGCGCGCGGCGATCTCCTTGAGCTCGGAGAGCACCTCGTACATGATGACGCTGTCGGCGAAGGCGGCGGGGTCGTTGCCCTGCTCGCGCTCCTTCGCCGCCGCGAGCGAGAGCTGCTCCATTTCGTGCTCCACGGCGTAGTCCTCGCCGATGAAGCAGCAGAGCATCTTAGTATCGGGGCAGGCAAGGCCGATGCCGCGCCCGTGCAGGAGCCTCTCCGCGCTGCACTCCGCCGTGTGCTCCTCACCGCACACACCGCAGGGCACGCGCAGGCGGAACTTGTTCTCCTCCGCTTCAATTTCCAGGCTCGACTGGCCGCATTCGCAGCTCACCACCGCGCCCGACGCGCTCAGCGCGAAGACGCTCCGCTGCTGGATCACGCGCTTATGGCACGCGGGGCAGAGGTAGCCGATGGTACGCATTTCTTCTTTCATCCCATTTTCCTCCCGGAAAGGTCAAATTTTATATCGCAATTGGGATATTATACCGCGTCCGCGCAGAAAAAGAAAGGGAGAAACGCACGTTTCTCCCTTTTCTTTTCATTTTTGTCCGCTCTACGGCTTGACCGCGATGGCCTCGATCTCGACCAGCGCGCCCTTGGGCAGTGCGCTGACCTGCATCGCGCAGCGCGCGGGGCACTCACCCTTGAAGTACTTGGCGTAGACCTCGTTGACGACGGCGAAATCGCCGATATCGATCAGAAAGACCGTCGTCTTGACGACATCCTCTGCCTTGCAGCCCGCCGCCTCGAGCACGGCAAGCAGATTCTTGATGCTCTGCTCCGCCTGCTCAGCCGTATTGTCGGAGACAAACGCGCCGGTGGCGGGGTCGAGCGGAAGCTGTCCGGAGACAAAGACAAAGCCGTTCGCCTCGATAGCCTGAGAGTAGGGGCCGACGGCACCGGGCGCGGCAGTAGTAGCGATCACGTGTTTCACAGGAATATCCTCCTTATTTAATGTATATTCATCATAGCATTTTGTGCATATGGCGTCAAGTGCTCATATTTTTTGAAAAAGTGCGGAAACTAATGCCGCTTTTAGTGGTGCGAGTAGTGATACAGCATTTTTCGAAAACCATCGTAGTACAATTTGTTTTTGAGGTCATCGGATAGCAACTTGCTTGTATCGCACCCCGATGGGCAGCTGTGTTTGAAATCCAGTTGCCTTTTATATACCACACAACCTAAAAATTATCAAGTACGCGCAGCGTTCACTTCTCCCATCACCGGGAGCAAATGGACGCTGCTTTTTTTGTTTGCAACGAAAGGAGGCATCCGTGAAATGGCAGTATTTCGGGTAGAAAAGAACAGCGGCTATACGGTCATGTCAAACCACCACCTGCGGAACAGGAACTTATCCCTGAAAGCCAAAG